>NZ_CAWQOY010000028.1:0-11166 GCF_963896525.1 Nodularia sp. LEGE 04288 | reverse complement strand
CCCCCGATCCTCTTCTCCCCTGCACCCTTTCCTCTTCCTAGTAATCCCTTATTGTGTGTTGGTTTCTGGAGTGAATGTCACTTCTTTTACATCACCATCATCTCCGAAAGGTTTTACTGGTTGCTGATTAACAGAAATCAATACAGCACCTGCATTCCCAGAGCGGATAGTTAAGTTTTCTTTTGCTTTCCAAGTTCTGCGTTCTCCCTTGTTTAAATTGCCCATAAATGCAGTTTTTCCATCTACGGTTACTTGTAACCAGGATTCATTTTGAAGTTCTAAATTCACTTCAACATTGGAACTTGCAGTACTTTGATCTGCCGGTGCTGTATCTGGTTTTTCTGTCGCTGAAGGTATACTTAATGGTGCTGTCTTTATTTGTGGAGTAGGTACGGTATTTTGTGGTTTGGCTGGAGATTCGGCTGTGAGTCGGGAATTGAGGAAATAAATCAGTCCCACAGAAGCCAGTACTGATAAGAGAGCATAGGGGACAAAAGCAGGTATGTGTATATCTGGTCGTTTGTGTATATCTGGTAATTCTTCTAAATTTTCAGTTTCATTTTGAGAGAATTGAGCAAAATCATTAATTATGATCAAGGTATTTGCTAAAGCCTGACCATCCAAGCCGAGGGCTTCACCATAACGACGGATAAATCCTTGAACGTAAATAGGTTCAGGTAATATTTCAAAGTCCCCTGCGTCTAAAGCTTGCAATAAATGTAGTCGGATATTTGTTTGAATAGCTATTTTTTCTATAGTTATGGATTTTTCTTGTCTGACTCGCAGTAATTGTTGAGTTATTTCCTGCAATTGTTCTGTTTGCGCTTCATTTAAGACCGTCACAATCTTCTCCTACTAATCAACAATCTTTACTATATCAAAGTGATCCTACTTAAGTGCGTAAATGTTTTTACTATGTAAAAGGATTGGCTGAGTTTAAGTCTCATGGTCAAGTCCTCAACCTGAGTTTATTAACAAATATTTATTTTGTTTATAAATTTTTGTTAAAGTATAAATCTTAGTACTTAAATTTAAACAAACCGCAATTTTCAATGCAATTGTGTTTCAAGCTACTACTGACGGTAGAAATATTTGTCGTCATTGTCTATTTTGCCATCTGTTTACTGCTTTTTGTGAAGCAGCATCAGTTTATTTTCTTTCCCTCTAGTGTCATTGAAAGAACACCAGAGTTTTTTAATCTTCCATACGAGGATGTCTGGCTACCTGTAAAACTTAGGGATGGTCAGACAAAACTTATACATGGTTGGTGGATTAAATCTCCGCAACCAGATGCTGATGTATTGCTGTATCTGCATGGTAACGCTATCAATGTGAGTGCTAACATTGGTCATGCTAATCGGTTTCATCAACTAGGATTTTCTGTGCTACTAATCGATTATCGCGGCTATGGTCGCAGTCAAGGTTACTTTCCGAACGAAAAGCGGGTTTATCAGGATGCAGCCGTAGCGTGGAATTACTTAGTACAAAAGCAACAGATTCCACCAGAGAAAATTTTTATTTATGGACATTCTATGGGGGGTGCGATCGCCATTGATTTGGCCATCAAACAGCCAGAAGCCGCCGGCTTGATTGTGGAAAGCTCCTTTACCTCTATCGAGGATATGGTAGCTTACAGGAACTTGTTTCGGATTTTTCCAGTCAGTTTGCTTTTGACCCAGCGCTTTGAATCGATTAAAAAAGTACCGCAGTTAAAAATGCCAGTGTTATTCATTCATGGTAGTGCTGATACAACTGTGCCATCTTTTATGAGTCAAAAACTTTATCATGCTGCTCCCGAACCGAAAAAACTGTTTTTGGTACCAGCAGCAGACCATAATGATACAGCTATTGTGGCTGGTGACGAATATGTTACATGGATCAGGTCTTTTGTCCAACGAGTCAAACAATTTTAGATTTTGGATTTTAGATTTTAGATTTTGGTTAGCGCAGTGAGCATTTTGGATTTTGGATTGACCCCATAGATAAATCTAGGGGCTAGTACCGCAAGGCGGAAGTCAAAAGTCAAAAGTCAAAAGTAAAAAAGCTTATAAAATGGGCTTTTCATGGATTTTGAATGGTCTGTTTATTTACGCCGTGTTGTACTAGTACCATTCAAGAACTATTGGTCAAATCTGACAATTTTTTGGTAAAAATTAGATATTTAATCCAGAATAATCCGGATATTAAACGACAGAAAGCGAGAAATTATACAGATATAACCACTTTTTGTTTGAATATCAGGAGCAACTTTGATCATGAATATGACACCTGTGCATTTGTCCAGTATTTCTGGAAATCCTAGGATCAAATTTTCTGACGATGAATTGCGATCGCTATTAGGTGAAATTGAAGCTGAACTTCATAGCAGCAAAGTTTATCTTCGTGCTATGGTTACATTACAAAATTTGCTGGGGGCTTCAGGAGAACCAGTCAAGATTTTGTTAAAAGCTGTGGGTAGGGAGGCTATTAGTTTGGCATTCCAGCAATTCGCACAACAAGAAGAAATTACAGAAACTCAGACTGTTTCACCCATTATTGAACCTGACACAGCTAGTGATTCATCACCTATAAAAGTAGCAGCGCAAACCAGCAGCGCACATATTAATGAAGATAACCTATTATCAGAATCCACTGTAAATTCAGACAAAAGTGGAGAAATAAACTCTCCCAGTGCAATAATTAGCAAGTGGTTTAAGCCGAACAAAAAACCTTCCCCTGCTGAACTAGCCCAGCAAAGAGCCGCCGACGAACGTAGAGAAATTATGTGCAGAATCGGTCAACAACTCAAAGCAGCTCGTGAGTCTAAAGGCCTTTCTCTGTGCCAACTTAATATTTACACTCATGTCCCAATTTATCAGATGGAAGCAATAGAAAATAGCAATTTTAATTCATTACCAGAAGATAGTTTGCTACGTGGATTTATTCGAGCTATGGGGAATAGTTTGGGACTCAATGGCGTAAACTTAGCTGCTTCTTTACCAGCAAGTCAAGGGCTGCAATCAATTGTACCTTCTTGGCATCATTCGACAAAATCTTCTGGGGGATTGGGAATCGATATTCGTCCCATACATCTGTATGTAGGGTATACAGCCCTTGTGGCTGGGGCTATGGGGGGGTTATCCTTAACTTCTGGGCAAGCAAATAATGGCAGGGTGCTGAATACAGATATGGTAACTTCCCCGGCTTCGTCTGTTTCCAAATCATCCCCGATATCGGAATTATGCGTTAAATCAGGGCGCAATTCTAGTAGTGTTGCTTCAGATATTGCTCCGCCAGAATCTTTCTAATCTGATTCTATCAAAAGACATCTCCAGAAAAGAATGTAGAGACGTTCCATGAAACGTCTTTACACCTAAATGCATACTTGGTTTCAGCAACGCCTGGAAATCTATACTGAAGAAAGAATGTTAGTGCATTATTGTCCAATATTCCATGTAAGCAAATGCTAGGTGCGACAAACTGTTTTCGTGTTGATGATTTATTGGTGCAGATTTACAACTCTGAAGATGAAATGGCAAACAAAGTTGCCGAAATCGCCCAACAGTATTTACAGCAAGTGCTTCTGCAACAGGAAACAGCAGCTGTACTGTTAGCAACAGGAAACTCCCAACTCAAATTTCTGGATGCTTTAATCAGGTTGGGTGGTGTAGATTGGTCGCGGATGATATTATTTCATTTAGATGAATATTTGGGCATGACGGCTGATCATTCTGCGAGTTTCCGGCGATATATGCAAGAACGTGTAGAGCAGCGGGTTTGTCCCCAGCAATTTCATTATATACAAGGTGATGCATTGGAACCTCTAGCAGAGTGCGATCGCTACACCAAACTATTGCAAGCCCAGCCAATTGATTTATGCTGTCTTGGTGTGGGTGAAAACGGACACTTGGCTTTTAACGATCCCACAGTCGCCAATTTTGAAGATGCTTACAGCGTCAAACTGGTCAAACTAGATACAGCCAATCGCCAGCAACAAGTGAATACAGGTCATTTCCCTAATATTGATAGTGTTCCCCAGTACGCTTTTACCGTGACTTTGCCTTTAATTTGTTCAGCCCAAAAAATTATTTGTCTAGCACCAGAAAAACGTAAAGCCCAGGTAGTAAAACAGATGCTAAAAGGGTCAATTAACATAAATTGCCCAGCATCTATTTTACGTCAACAATCGCAAGCAACGTTATTTTTAGATGTCAATTCTGCCAGTTTATCCCTCCCTTAATCCCCATCTCCGGCTCCCTCGCCTTAATTAGGAGAGGGTTGGGGTGAGGTTCTATGGCATTGGTTTATGACCGAGTTTGAAGTGAGATAAACAAGCTTCTAAATAGGTACAGTCTTCACACTTGAGTTCCTTTCCCGGATTTGCACAGCCACAGGGAGGATTGATAAAACATTCAGCAGAATTTTTGGGTGTGGAATATTTTTTCAAAATATAATAGGAAGTAGCTTCTTTGAGACAAAAAAGAATATCTTGCACCATAAATACGACTAGCACAAATTTATTAGAGGGATGAATAATGATACTTTGTTGACCGTTCAACGCTTATATAAAGTTGAAACCACACACTTATTCTGTGGACAATATAGATATTAGGGGCTTCCAAGGAATAAAACCCCAATTAATTTCTAGGGTTGGTTAAGGACATTAGGATAATGGTGGGTTACGCTGCGCTAATCCACCCTACAATTTTTGGATAATTTTTTATTTTTTGGTGTTCCCTTATTCTTTGCATATTCTTATTGTCTATCCTCTAGTAAATAAAAACCTCATACTTTGATGGGTTTTCTTTTAGACCAAGGTAGTATTTTATTTTCGGTAAATTTAATACTTTGGATATAGAATTTAACCAGAAATGCAGTTCCCCTCCTCGCTTGCACTGGAGGGGTTAGGGGTGGGGTCGAAATAATATGCAGCCTCACAAATAATTGGTATTACCCAATTCCAAATACCGAACCTACAGCTGATTTAAATGAATCCCTGGCATCCTTCAAACTTTGAGCTACAGGATGTTTTGTTTGCAAAAATACCCGCGCACAATTACGTCCTGGCATTCCTGAAATTGACCCACCTGGATGAGTTCCCGCACCAGTCAAAAAGAGGTTATCGATAGGTGTTTTGTAGTTAGCTAATTCTGGTAAAGGACGGAAAAATACCATCTGATCTAATGTCATATCAATATGATAGTAATTCCCTTTGTAAGCACCTAACCTTTCGCCTAATTCGGCTGGACTTTCCACACGACGGGCAATAGTTGCTGCTTTGACATTTGGTGCATAGTTAGCCAATTTATCAATTACTTTGTCTGCAACTTGGTTTTTTAGTTCATCTGTCCAACCAGTACCTTTTAAACCAGTACCTTCTGCACCTGCTATTTGATAAGGAGCAAAAAACTCAATCCATAAAGTATGTTTACCTGGTGGTGCTAATGTGGGGTCAAGGGCGCTAGGCATCACCGCATACATGGAAGGGTTAGCATCGGGAATCTCTCCCAGGGTACATTTACTATGAGCCTGTTCAACGTGAGCCATTGAATCTGCAATTAAAATAGATCCAGTGAGATACTCATCTTTGTGGTCGTGGTGGGGAAAATGCAGAGGTTCGTCTAAAGCCAAGTCTATTTTCAGGATGGTTTCGTTATTATTAATGATGCGACGTTCTAACCTTTCTCGTAAATCAGGATCAGCATCATCTACTTCACTGGGATCTATTAGTTGTAAAAATAGCCGTTTAGCATCAATGTTGGAAATAACGCCATATTTAGCGCGATATTCTTGACCACCCGCAACCCCGACACCAACAGCTTTACCGTTATCAATTAATACTTTTTCTACTTGTTGGTCTGTTAAAATTATGCCACCTTTACTGCTAACTAATTTCACCAATGCTTGAACTAACGCCCCAGTTCCGCCACGAGGTCTAGTCATACCGGGGTTATGACGCATAGCCATCATCATCACACCAATAGCCAGGTTTTTTTGGGAAGGTGGCGCACCGAGTTCTGAAGCCAGTCGAGAAAGTGGGGCTTTTAAGAATTCTTCATCAAACCATTCGTCCAGAATATCCTCCGCACTATTCAGCATGGTGCGAACAAAGTCTAAGGTTTTCGCTGTGGAACCGATTACCGAAAATAAGTCTTTGAATTTTTGAACATTGTAGTTACCAAAAATATCTATAAATGATTTTGGGGGCGCGTTAAACATCGGAACCATTGCACTGATTGCCCTTTGCCAGTAATCTATAAACTCTGCATATTTTTTAGCATCGCGTTCATTGTAACTAGCGATTTCTGCACAAGTTTTTTCGACTGATTTGTGCGCTAAAAAATACTTTCCATCAGGATGGGGACAAAAAACAACTGGATCACAATCTAAATATTCTAAGCCATATTTTTCTAATTCTAATTCTTCCACAACTGGCCCCAAATGAATAAATTCGTGGTCAATTGCACACAGGTTAAATTTAAATCCAGGTGCTTCTTTGGGTAAGCATTCTTCGGTTGTTGCTGCACCACCGGGAACAGAACGCTTTTCTAGTAGCAGGACGCTATAGCCAGCTTTCAGCAAATAAGCTGCACAAACTAGCCCGTTATGTCCTGCGCCAATAATAACAACATCATACTCTTGCATATTTTTAATTTGGGAATATACTAATAGACTATTATTATAAAATAACTTTCGGCGCATCTACATACAGAATTATTATCAGCATGAATTAACCACAGATGTGGACAGGTCTTAGCTGACCACAGGGGACAGAGATAAATTAGGATCTCAGTAGATGAAAAAAGCCATATAACTACTGAAGCTGATTAATAAACTCCATTTGTGATGCCGATATTTGCTTGACATTAGCTTCGATGATTAGGATTAAACTGTCCTGTTCAATTTGCATATTTAGAATCCGAAATGCTATATCTTCCCAATTCAAAAAAGGTTGATTTGCTAGTTCTTTGATTTTATGCATGAATGCTAAAATTAGCTCTACAGAAATTCCTTCTCCTTCAGTACAGGTGACACTTTCTAATAATATGGGATGGGAATTAGTCCGGGGGCGAAAAGTCACCGTAACTCCTAACAAACGCGGATTTTCCGGTGATTTTAGCAGACCTGTGGCATTAAACCCGATTTTGCCATCCCCAGGTAAAAATATATCAATATGTTGCGGCTCAAAATTGATAATTTCGCCATTTACATTTAAAGGAAAGTTTTTTATTAAGTTACGAATTAGGTCTGATGTGAAGGCGAGGTTAATATCTGTTTTTGTGAGTACAATCCGCGCAATGGCATTTACTGGTTCATTCAGTTCAATTTGACCGAAAATAGCACTTAAAGGATTTATGGCAATATTATCTGTTTGCAGTTTTATTTCCTGCACCCGGATATTTTCTTGTATTATTAATCCTTCACCTGCAAGGGAAATTGTCTCGGCTTGTCCCTGAACAATTTTCAACACATCAGTTTGGACATTTATATCAATTTTTTCGGCTGCATCTAGTTTCTCAGATACTCTTCGTTTTGCTTCATGTGATACAAACTCTGCTTCTAAGGGTTGGTTGTTTGTCATGAAGTTTTGCGCTCCTAAGTTCTATATACTAATGGTTACTTTAAACTCTGGACACTCCGAAATGTATCTACAGTAAGATATATGCAAATATGAGTATATTAGAAGACGGTAAACAGTAATTTTAAAGTCAGGACTTGAAATGTAAATATATCGCAATCTTTGGCTGCTGAAATGAAGAGATGAATTTATCGGGCTACGCCCCGTTCCACTAACACGCAGAGGCGCGGAGAGTCAGAGTTTGAGCTTAAATTGCTGAGAGTGGGAGTATAAAGTCTTTGTGGTTTAAACCAGTATGATTACTTAGTCTAATTAGTTCCTTACTAAACAACTATTTAAACTGCTTATCCTCACCTTGTGAAAATGCAATAAGTTCTGACCACCTCAAAGATGTAAAATTTTTGTTAAATTCATCAAGCATCTTCAGTTTGCCCTCTTTTTATAAGGTTCTCAGCATGACATCAAAAGCATCTTCTGCGCTGCCTAATTTTTGTGAAGGAATTCAATATTTTGGTGAGGCGCTACCAAATTTTGCCACTTATGGTACGACACCTGCAATAGATTCAGGCAAAAAAGCGATCGCAGATCCTACAGATCCCACAGCAGTCTATCAAACTTTACTTGCTGCCGATGCTCTCCGCTACCTGACACTGCAAGTTACAGCTAGTAAGGCATCTGGACATCCTGGTGGTTTTGCCAGTCAAGCAGAAGCTTATGCAGCCCTAGTGATGCTGGGTCATAAGAATATTATCACCGAAGTGGGACACCATGCCCCTGGATTCTATAGTGCCATGTTTTTGGATCGTTCCTTGGAAGACATGGGCATTTCTACAGTACAGCAATTGCGCGATCGCTTCCGAGAAAAGCACGGACTCTTAGGACACCTTTCCGGTTTCATTCCTGGTATTCTCGCACCGGCTGGACCTCTAGGACAAGGACAACACTTTGCTATGTCCGCCGCCTTGCTGCATCAAGATAAATTATTCCCCTTTACTGTGGGTGATGGTGGATTGGGTGAGCCTTATATTGTGAGTGCGATCGCACACTTTAACACAGCATATCCCAGCGTCACCAACTTCTTACCTGTCATGGTGTGGAATGGTTACAGCCAAGAACATCATAGTATGGTTTCCCTCAAAACCAACGCCGAAATGAAAGCCTACTGGCAAGGAAACGGTTTTGCGGAAGTCGTATTAGTCGATGCGAAAGACTTTGACGACCAAAACCAACCAGGGGATTATGTAGATAGTACCGTCTTTTCCTTCGAGCAGCGCCTAGCCTTCACCAAAGCCGTACTTTTGGGAATCGATAAAGCCGCCCATTCTGCGATGAATGGACAGTTGACGGTATTCATTATTAAACAACTCAAAGGCGCAGGAGTTCACGCCCTGGGTTCCCAATCTCACAACCTCTATCCGAAAGATACCCTAGATGCGCCGCACATTATCAGTGCATTAAAAACCCGTGCTTTATCAGTAGAAGCTTGGGAATTAGTCCGCACAAATGCCGAACGCGCCGGAGGAGGTCCCGCAGCCAAAACAGTAGTTACAGAATTTGAATTACCATTAGTAGATTTAGGACAATTACCCTTAGAAGAATATACAGTAGGTGGAGATCCCAAAGTTGCCACAACCGTAATGGGTAAATTAGTGGGATATGTGGGTAAAAAAGATAGTAACTTCTTAGTCACCAACGCCGACGGAAACGCCGCATCAGGAATTGGTAACATTAATGAAGCATTAAAAATCATTCACCCCACCACCGATGAAACCTATCATCAAGCACCAAACGGACAAGTTTATGAACCATTGAGTGAAGATGCTTGTGCAGGTTTAGCGGCTGGTTTAGCCTTAATGGGTGCGAGAACATTATGGTGTTCTTATGAATCTTTTGCCATCAACGGTGTACCAATTTGGCAAACAGTCATCCAAGCAATGGCAGAATTGCGCCGTCAAACACCTTCGAGCATAACCTTATTTACAGCCGGTGCATTAGAGCAAGGGCGCAACGGTTGGACACACCAACGCCCGGAAATTGAAGCTTACTTTGCGTCACTGATGCGGAATGGAAATGTCTTCCCATTATTTCCCCCTGATGCTAATAGTATCCAAGGCTGTTATGACTGGGCTTTGCAAACAAAGAATAAGGGAATTGTGATTACAGCGAGTAAGTCACCCTTACCAATTCGCACTACCTTAGAACAAACTCGTCAAGGGTTAGAAGATGGTGCAATCTTATTACAAGAAGTTGCAGGTGATAAACAAGTTGTGTTTGCAGTCATTGGCGATATGACATTAATTCCTGTGTTTGAAGCGGCGGCTTTCTTAGAAACTGAAGGTATTGGAGTGAAGATTATTTCTATTATCAATCCTCGCCGTTTGTATCGTCCTGAAGATACTGCTTGGGAAACTTGTTCAGAAGCCGATGGTGGTTTTATGGATGATGCCAAATTTGCCGAATTGTTTGATGGAAGTGCCTTAATTGGTGTAACTGGTGGTGCTGCGGCGATGCTGGAACCAATTATGTTACGCAGTAATTGCAAGCGTGATACTTTCGCCTGGAAGCGTGGGGAAACTACCGCCAGTGCGGGAGAGTTGATGGCGTTTAATGGCTTGACTGCTGAGGCGTTGACTAAGCGGGCTATTGAGTTAGTGCATTAATTAGAACGCAGATGTACGCAGATGAACGCGGATAATTTGGCGTTTGGTTGCGTACATTTGCTGGTTTTATATGATATGGAGGGGGAACGCAGATGAACGCTGATGGACGCAGATTGGAGTTGAATAGGATTAGCGAGAAGGTTATTGGGTGTGCTTTTCAAGTGGGTAATACTTTGGGGGTTGGTTTTTTGGAGGCGGTTTATGAAAATGCGCTGGTGCATGAGTTACGGAAAACTACTTTGTTGGTTGAGCAACAAAAAATGATAGAAGTTTGGTATTACGGTATCGTTGTGGGCAACTACAGGGCTGATTTATTGGTAGAGGAAGCTATTATTGTGGAGTTAAAGGCAGTAACAGCACTAGATAATAGGCATTTTGCCCAATGTATGAACTATCTGAAAGCAACTGGACTTACTCTATGTCTATTAATTAATTTTGGTAATCCCAAAGTAGAAATAAAGCGTGTTGTCCGTAATTTCTAAACCCATCTGCGTTCATCCGCGTTCATCTGCGTTCCTTTGAATTAGCCATTTCTTATGATCGAATGAATTTAGAAAACATCAAAGTATCTGAACTACCATCAGTTTATTTACTAGACAAAAATATTCTTCCTAATTGTGCAGCTATCTACTTTGTATCTGAAAGTAAAGGTCAAATTATTTATATAGGTAGAACAGTCAACTTAGTTCAGCGATGGAAAGACCATCATAGATTTAATCAACTAAAAAGATTTAATCGGAAAAATAAACTTAATATTAGTTGGTTCACTTGTAGCCCTGATACAGAAATCATCTCAAATCTCGAAAATGAGTTTATTAAGTACGCCTTATGTGAATTAAGGCAGAGGATGCTGTTCAAAAGTAAGAACGTCAATACCAAAACGAAGACGCAGAAAAATACGTAAAGTATGACTGGTGATTTTAGCAGCAACATGGACGCAGATACCAT
>NZ_CAWQOY010000027.1:0-11888 GCF_963896525.1 Nodularia sp. LEGE 04288 | reverse complement strand
GGGAGCAGGGAGCAGGGGGGAGAAGACGGTAATTTCCCAATGACTAATGACTAATGAATTTTGCATTGGTGTTAGCGAAGCGTACGCAGCGCAGCGAGTATTTTAGATTGCAGTCTAATCCAAAATCCAAAATCCAAAATCTAAAATTGATTGACTAATGACCTTTATTTACACCCACCTACTTATGGTTCCAGTCATTTCCATCCAGAATCTCGACCACTACTTTGGTCTAGGTTCACTGCGTAGGCAAGTTTTATTTAACATTAACTTGGAGATTAAATCTGGCGAAATTATTATTTTGACTGGGCCTTCTGGCTCTGGTAAAACTACTCTCCTCACCTTAGTTGGGGCGTTGCGTTCTCCCCAGTTTGGGAGTTTGCAGGTTTTGTCAAGGGAACTTTGCGGTGCTGCTACAGAACAATTAGTGCAGGCGCGACAGCATAATGGTTATATTTTCCAAGCCCACAATCTGCATGGTAGTTTGACAGCACTCCAGAATGTGAGAATGGGTTTAGAACTGCACCAGCATATTGGCTTACCAGAGATGCAAAACCGTTCCGCCCTGATGCTAGAACAGGTAGGCTTAGGAAATCACCTTGATTATTATCCTGATAAATTGTCAGGAGGACAAAAACAACGAGTTGCGATCGCTCGCGCCTTGGTTAGCCATCCTCCCCTGGTTTTAGCAGATGAACCGACCGCAGCCCTTGACAGTCAGTCAGGTCGAGATGTGGTCAACTTGATGCAAAAACTGGCTAAAGAACAAGGTTGTACAATTCTCATGGTGACTCATGACAATCGCATTTTAGATATTGCTGATCGGATTGTTCACATGGAAGATGGCAAACTAGTACCGCAAGGCGGAAGTCAAAAGTCAAAAGTCAAAAGTCAAAAAGCTTATAAAATGGGCTTTTCATAGATTTTGAATGGTCTGTTTATTTACGCCAACTTGTACTAGTCAATGCTTCTCCCATGAAAGTTAACATTTAAATATACTGCCTGTTGTTCGTGCTGCTGCAAAAGATACCTTAAAATAGATTTGCACTGAGGTATGAAAACATACTCCATGCTGATTTAAAAAATCTGCCTCGGTGAAGACACACCAGCGTCTATGAGTTAGTCTGTTTGTGAACAGAAGTAAGGGATTGTTTTGTAGCTCCATGACTATCGATCATCACACTAGAGAATCTGAGCAGAAACTGCCATATTTTGATTTTAAAGGCTGGAAAAC
Source organism: Nodularia sp. LEGE 04288 (assembly GCF_963896525.1). Lineage (NCBI taxonomy): Bacteria > Bacillati > Cyanobacteriota > Cyanophyceae > Nostocales > Nodulariaceae > Nodularia > Nodularia sp. LEGE 04288. The sequence continues at coordinate 10,657 of NZ_CAWQOY010000027.1, read as the reverse complement.
CCACCGCCAGACCAAAAACGTATTCATCGGCATATTTGCCTCTGTGTTTGTTGTCCTCTTGGCTTTGCCTGTAAACGCTTTGCAAGCCCAAGTGACTCCCAGTAATCCTCAGTTGGGAGATACCCTATCTGTGCTGATTAACGTAGATAATCCAGCAAATGGTAGTAATCCCACCGTGACTGTCGGTGACAAATTTTATCCAGCATTTGCGATCGCCCCCAATAAATATCGGGCTTTAATTCCGACAACTCCACTGAATAAACCTGGAACCATCACACTGAAAATTTCCGGGGATAATCAAGTGCAGAACTTGGCAGTGAACTTGCGTAATCGCACCTTTCCCACGCAACGGATTAATTTACCACCGGGAAGAGCTGGGGTGAGCGCCACAGAACACGAACTCCAGCGCGTAGCAGCTTTCAAAGAAATTCAAACACAGCAAAAGCATTGGAATGGCCCACTCCTCAAACCAAATCAAGGGCGGATTACAACAATCTATGGTGTACGTCGCTACTATAATGGTAAATTTGCAGAAAGTTATTACCATCGTGGCGTTGACTACGCTGGTGCTACAGGTTCACCCGTAGTCGCCCCAGCTGCTGGCACTGTAGCCTTAGTAGGTAAAGTATCCGCAGGATTTCGGGTTCACGGCAACACCATTGGCATTGACCACGGGCAAGGAATAACAAGTATTTTAATGCACCTGAATAGTATTAATGTTAAAGAAGGCGATTTCGTCAAAGCCGGTCAATTAGTTGGCACAGTCGGTTCCACAGGCGCTTCCACAGGGCCGCATTTGCACTGGGGTTTATATGTCAACGGGCAATCTGTTGATCCAGTACCTTGGAGAGTTGATGGAGTCGATTAGTCAAAAGAAGCAGGGGAGCAAGGGAGAAGACCCAGACTGAGCTTGTACTCCGCCCCAGTTCAAGCGCCCTAAAAGGGCTGGGAAGAGTACCCATGCTCTGCTTTGCTCCACCTAGAGGGTTTGGGCTTCTTCTTCCCTGCTCTCTGCCCCCTTCCCCTCTGCCTCTTCGGTAAAGACGAAGTTGATAGCGTTTGTCCATAATTTGTATACATTTGGTCGATAATTAGGCAAAATGAATTGGATTGATACTGTCCCTAACCTGCTTGACTAGCCTAAAGATAATGAGCGTTATGAGTATTGAAAAAATTGTAGAACAAGCTCTCCAGGATGGTTATTTGACACCAGTAATGGAAGCAGAAGTTGGAAGAATCTGTGATAACGCATCGGAACTCTCAATTGAGGAGTACATGGCGCTGGATCGACTGATGGGGGCATTATTAATCGGTGAGGTAGTGGCCGTACCTCGCAAACAATTCATTAACGTCATGGAAGAATTAGTACTGACTGAGGCGATCGCCAGAGCCGCAGAAATTGAAGCCACCAGCGAAAGATGCTTGGATGTGGGAGATATAGCTGCTTACGCCCTCAACCGCTTACCACCCTTGTATGCGACTACAGAAGAAGGTGCGAGCTACCAACGTCTACGTGCAAAGGCGGAACTGCAAGAATTAATTTCCCAGCAAATTACTGAGTCCATAGGGCGTAACCTTGACCAACCCAACGACAAGAGAACACCAGTCTTTGGCAAAAATACTGGTAATGAAGTTCTGCGCCAAGTCAGTACTTTACTCCAGGTCTACGCACCAAACTTTGAGCAAAAATCTCAGTTTTAATAGCCATTAGTCATTAGTCCCTAGTCTTTAGTTAAGCACACCTACGATAGCTAGCGTTGTGTAGCCAGGGATACGCTTTGAATAACAGTCCTTAGTCTGTGAGTTTTTCCTCTGACAAAGGGTGGGGTATGCACCCTCAACAACTAATGACCAATGACCAATGACCAATGACCAATGACCAATGACCAATGACCAATGACCAATGACTAATTAATCAATCGCGCACTGATACAAGTGTGCCAACATTTACCTGCTCATATAATAAACGGACATCATCATTACGCATTCTTAAGCAGCCATGAGAAATAGCAGATCCTAACAAGTGTGTATCTGGCGTGCCATGAAAGCCAATTGCATTGCGTCCATCTGACCAAAATCCAATCCATCGTTCACCCAAAGGACTATCAGCACCTGATGGAAATATTTTGTTCGTGATGGGGTGCTGCCAAATCGGATACTGCTGCATATCCGTGACGCGGAAAGAACCTGTAGGGGTTTCCCAACCTTCCTTACCTATAGCAATGGGGTAACTGGCGATAACTTCACCACCCTTGTAAACATAGGTACGGCGATCGCTTAAATTCACCACCACTTCCGTCTGAGTTGATTTTGGTGCAGATAAACCCTGAGAATTCTGCCTTTGTCTTTGAAACAGCGATACCCTAGGGCGCGGCTTTGCCGATCGCAACTGAATAGACCCGGTTGAATTGGAGCTGACTCCACCCGACAGATGGGATACAGAACTCTTCTGGATATCTGGCTGGTGAGTCGGTTGAGCCGCAGGTGTAGACGCGCCACGAACAGTTTCACCTAGACCCCCATCAGCCATCTCAGTCCGGTTTCCGGCGGCGGAAGCTGGCTGCTCAAACTGCCCTTGAGTTGTCGTAATCCGCCAATGGACAGCTAGCGATAAGATAGCTGTGCCAAAACAGAGAAACATGACTATACGCGCTACAGATTCATTTCTTACCATTGCCATCGCCTATTGTTTATCCCTGACATATCCAGTTGACTAATTGGTTCATACATCCAAAATTATCAATAATTTATATTTACTTATCTGTTCTCTTATAACTCTGCCGATAGTTTTGGGCAAACTAAGACAAGACGATCAGCAGACCCCTGCACAAAATTCTTCCTTTAAAAAAAAATTTTATTCACAGGAACACTCACAGGGTAGCAATCCATCATTAATGGTGTGGGTGAGAGCAAAATCATGTTGGAAAAACTATTCCTCGCAGTCATAATTACATTTTCCCTAAATTTCTTTTTTCAAGTCCGTGTACTCAATTCAACTCAAGCTGGTGTTCATGAGCCACAACCCACAGAAACACCAACCACAATTATGGTAAAAAGCCCGAAAAAATAAGCTTTTTAGGCGCGACATCTGCCTATATTAACAGAAGTTAAAATTTCGCAACTTTTGGTGCAACCGCTACCCATCGACAAAACTATTTCCACATGAAGGCTGAATTTTGGTGTTTGAAAACAACAGGCACTTAACGCCTCTGAACCCACATATTTGAAAACATATGTTGTGAATTTTGTCAAATGTATATGGTCACAGAGTGCTGATTGCACAAGTATACGTAAAAATACTAGATTTTCCCAAGTGAGCAATCATCGCTAAAAGCACAGCTATAGTATGATTAGCAGTAAAAACAAACTTTGACAGTAGCGATTAATGTCTCTAACTTTATATACCACCATGTACCAATCATTAATCCGTCACTACTTGTAGGAACATTGCGCTCATTAGCTTGTCTAATAGATAGGGATGATTCACAATTCAGTACGATCTATGAGCCAATCGATTACTGTATCCTGGTCAACGGTGGATGCAAGATACCCAGAAGCATCGGTGCAAGTTGACAAACTATCTAATCACGATCTGATTTTACGCTGTCAAGTCGGACTGCGCCCAGACCGTGCTGCGTTTGCTGAACTATTGCGCCGCTATCAAAGTCAAGTTGATCGAGTTCTATACCACTTGGCTCCAGATTGGCCAGACAGAGCTGATTTGGCTCAAGAAGTGTGGATTCGAGTGTATCGAAATGTCAACCGATTACAAGAACCAGTCAAGTTTCGAGGCTGGTTAAGCCGGATTGCTACCAACTTGTTTTATGACGAGTTGCGTAAACGTAAGCGCGTCGCTAGTCCCTTGTCACTGGATGCTCCCCGCACACTAGAAGACGGCGAGATGGATTGGGAAATTGCTGGCGATACTCCCGGACCAGAAGAAGAACTGACAACTAGAGAATTTTACGAGCAATTGCGAGTGGCGATCGCCGATTTACCAGAAGTGTTTCGGACTACAATTGTTCTCAGAGAAATCGAAGGTATGGCATACGAAGAAATTGCCGAAATTACCGGTGTTTCTTTAGGAACAGTGAAATCGAGAATCGCCAGAGCTAGATCCAGATTGCAAACTCAGTTGCAAAATTATCTAGATTCCTAGTTTCCCCAATCTGGCAATTGCCTAATGGTAAGATTTAACGATTGTTTAAGAATTTTGATGTCAATTTAGACTCATGCTCCCATCGGGAGAGGATTTAAGAAATTTATCAGGATTTCTCGCTATCTTTACCCGCATATGAATTGGTCATAATGCTACAATGAATACTAATTCTCCATTTGATGACTGTTCCCCTTGGCTAGATCCTGAAGATTTGTCAGGTGAGAATGGTCAGCATACCAATGAATCAACGGGTGCTATGGATATGGTGAAGCGCGATCGCTTCGAGTTATTAAGTGCTTACCTCGATGGAGAGGTAACAGCCGCCGAAAGCAGGCAAGTGGAAGAATGGCTAAAAAACGATGCCTCAGTTCAACGCCTGTATAGCCGACTACTAAATCTACGGCGAGGTTTGCGGACTTTCCCAGTACCAGCAGCCCAAGAACCACCAGAAGTAACAGCCCAGCAAGTTTTAAAGCGTGTACACCGCCGTTTTCGTCCCGTTTGGGCATTTGGAGGAGCCGCTTTAGCCGCTTGTGTGATCGGTGCTGTATCAGGCTGGCTACCAGGTGGTGGATTCAAAACACTGCAACTGGCGCAACAACCACCAGTAGAGCCTACACAAAGCACGACAAAGCCTGTAGTTTCAAGTTCTCCCCTAATGGTGGCCTTAAATAACCCAGTAATAGAAATTCCCAAAGCGGCAATAGCCTCTCCGGAACAGTCTGTGAATCTGGAGCAGCCTATATTAGGGGAAATCGAACCCAACATCAATTAATCGCCATTCCATGAGCGGGTTAACTAGATTTGCTCCTCCATCCATCTGGTTGGGCGAAAACTCCTAGTTGGTAAACTCGCTCTAAATTCATTTATTTCGGAAAATCACAGCAACTATGACAAGATGTCTTTTGACACCATTGTGTTGTAGGAGCAAAAATACTACTGAGTAATTTTTACTAAAAGTAAGAACACGAAGTGAGCAAGTATTTTTTTCTCCTACCAGTTGCCTTACCGAGTTTATTTATAGCTTTTCCTGCCCTTGCTACTGAGACAGAACAGGTAAATTCCACTATTTTTAACTTAAGTGAAATTGAGTTACCTGTTACTAAAGCTGAATTATTAACTCAAGAATCTATACCGATTGAAGTTAGCCCGGAAACTCAGCCAGAAATAGAATCAATTCCCCCAGACAATCCAGATATTTTTATAGAAGTCACAGGTGAAAAAGACCCCTTACCTGAGTCTACCCCTGTTTATGTGATCGATAAAGAAGAAATTCAAGAACAAGGCGCTACAAGTGTAGCAGATGTATTAAAAAGAATGCCTGGTTTCACCATCAATAATGTTGGACCTGGTGCAGATATTCACACAGGGACATACTATCGGGGAGCTTCAATTGAACAGTCTGTATTTTTAATTAATGGTAGACCAATTAATAATAATATCAACACCTATCATGGCGGCACTGATTTAAATAGCATTCCTGTAGAAGCTATTGAACGAGTCGAACTATATAGTGGTGTAACCTCCGCTTTGTATGGTTCATCAGCCTTTGGTGGTGTGGTGAACATCATTACCAAAGCAGGTTATGGTCAACCGAAATTAACTGGGAGTACAGAATTTGGCTCACTAAATTTAAATAATCAACAGGTAAGTTATAGTGGAGCAGTTGGTGATGCTCAGTATAATTTCAGCTTTGAAAGATATTTTATAGATAATCGTTATCGTGTTCCCGTTGGTGCAGCCAATCGTGATCCTGAAGGATTTTTAGCGAATGCAGACACAGCCACCAGTACTTACTTTGGCAGCATTGGTCTGGATTTAGATAGTAAAAACTCTTTAAATTTTGATGTTAAAACACTCAGCAGTCGTCGTGGCTTAGTCTATTTCGGTTTTCCACTGCAAAGAGATAGATTAGACCATGATGGCTTAAATGTGGGCTTATCTTGGAAAACTCGCTTGGGTGAAGGCGAAAGTTCCAATCTCACCACTACACTCGGTTACAACCAAGATTATTTTAGCACTTATGGCCCCACAGCATTTGCGGGGCAAGAATTTAACCGTACAGGTGTTTTAGATACACAACAGATCACAGCTAGGGTAGATCATGCATGGAAATTAACGCCCAGTTATCAATTACGCTGGGGTTTAGATTTCAAGAACACTGACTTAAATAGTGATACTTTTAGTACAAGACCTGATAGAATTGCCAATAACGGCACGGAAAATAGAAGTTTATCAAATACAGCTTTATTTGCTGTTAACACTTTAAATATCAGCAACAATTTTCAGGTTGATTTAGGACTCAGACAAAGCTTTGATGGGGAGTTTGGTAATTATCTCAACCCTAGTGCTGGCTTACGTTATGCGCTCTCTCCCACAGTAGCAATGCGCGGAAGTTGGGCTGGGGGACAGCGTAATCCTGGGTTAGATCAATTATATGTTTATGATACTGTTCACGGTTGGGAACCTAATCGGGATTTAACACCAGAAACAGGCTCATCTTGGACTGCGGGCGTGGATGTTAAACTGACAAATAATTTAATTGGACAGTTTACTTATTTCGGCAGTAGTTTAGATAATCGCCTGGGAATCATTGCCGGCAGATGGGAAAATATTGGTTTAGTCAATACTAATGGTTTAGAAGCTGCATTACGATTACAAATTGCTCAGGGCTGGTCAACTTTTCTTAACTATACTTATACAGATGCTCAAATCAAAACAGGCACAGAAGCAGGTTTACAGTTAGGTTTTATTCCTTATTCTGTAGCTCAAGCTGGTGTAGGTTATCAAAATTCCGGCTGGAACGCTAATTTGTATCTTACCTATAACAGTGGCACTCGCCGAGCCTTTTTTAATGTCCCTGGTGAAACCAGCCGAGATTTTGCGCCTGCTTTCTTAAATTTAGATTTGAGTGGTCGGATTCCTGTCACGCCCAATTTGGGACTGACGGTTTATGTGGAAAATTTACTCGGTGAGCAATATGAACGAGTGAATCGCATCTACAGTCCTGGCTTGACTTTCCGTGTGGGTTTAACTTCAAATTTTTAATGGTTTGTAGTGAAGACTTTAGTCCTCTCTCTCCGTAAAATTGGTATGTCGTTAATTAACCCCAATCAATTATAATGGCTGAATGAGAGCCAGAATTGAAAATACAATCCTTTTTGTCAACCACGAGGACTTACCCGCATTTAAAAAAGGTGGGTCTGTGGTGAGAAATTCTTATTTTTGGGCGCTACGTTCAATTGCTGGTCGAGCTTCCCGTGATCGTGATTGGGAATATGAGCCAGAGGTATGGTTGGCGCTGGGGCGAATGCTGTTATCTTTCGCTGAGTCGGGATATTTGGGTTATAAGGAAACTTTGTTAGAGTTTCCCTTATCTCAAGGGGAAATTCCGGCTGTATTACGAGATGCGGCGACTTGGGAGTAAGCCGGCGGGGAAAATTTTCTCTATTACAGCACTTCGCGGTGTTATGAGGTATAAGAACCCCACCCCTAGCTCTTCCCCGCAAGCGAGGCTACGGTGTACACACAAGTGATCTGATCCCCCTAAATCCCCCTAAACCCCTTCGGGGATGCGCCTTCGGCGTAGAAAAAGGGGGACTTTAAGAAATTTTCCCCCCTTCTCAAGGGGGGTTAGGGGGGATCGAAACGCTGTTAGGCAACTTGATAAGACTTGTGTGTACACCGTAGCAAGCGAGGAGGGGAACCGGATTTACAGTGAAATTCGGTTTTTAGGGATGGAAAACCTTTTTGGCTCAAGATGTGTGTACACGATAGGCAAGCGATGAGGGGGCTAAGATGTACCTTATATAATTGGAAATCGCTGTAATCAAAGCCTCTCTGTATCCAAATCATCTGCAATTTTGTCCAAACGGTTATTTGCGTCTTTGGCAATCTGCATATAGCCCATACTAGCTACGAGTCCAATAGCAGTGGTAACAGCCCCTTCTGATGCTTTGTCGGCAATCAAGTACCCAGCACCTACAAGACTGATGCCGAAAGATAGGGCGGTGGCAATTAAGGCAAAATTGAAGCTGTAACGTGCTTGACGAATACGCTCTTGGACAATACTTAGTCTTGCTGTTAACAAAGGGTTAGATTCAGAGCTAGAAAGCATGATATTTTTAGACATAATACTGGGGATTTCAGAAATTTCCTTTGATTACCTCTTTATTAACCCCTGTATTTTGTTGGCTGTGGTCTATTTTATGTACAACTTGTATGTAAAACTTATGTCAAATTTATATCATGTAAAACTTTTGTAAAAGTTATTGTGAGTAAGTAATGGGGCGATCGCATCGAGTATCAGCAGCAGGAATTGAAAAGGTCAATAAAGCATTTGATAGATATGGTACAACGCAGGAGTGTCTAGGAGGCTTGGCAGGGTGTACTCGACAGACTGTAATCAAATTTTTTGCGGGAAGACCTGTTGAGAAGCGCTTATTTAAAACTCTGTGTGATACGTTAGAGTTGGAGTGGGCAGATATTGCGGAACTAGAGTCAGAGGAAGTTGTAACTTCCAAGGCTGTTATTATGAATAAACTCAGAAGTGTTGAATCTGAAACTGAAGTAAATAGCTCAACAGCAACAGTTCTGCAAGAAGAACTATGTAGTCCCCAAATTATTGTTACATCTAATGCCAGGACTGGGAAATTTGTTATTAAAATACCAGGCGATTTAAATAAATTTTTACAAAATACTGAAGAACAAAAGACTCTGCTAGAGGCGGTGAAAAAACTTGCAGGGGATGAAAACGCAAAAATAGATAAAATCGAAAGAGGCAGTATAAAAATAACCTTCAATGTTTCTCCATCTGGTATTAAAAGGCTAGAGGAACTGATTAAATCAGGCAAACTTGAAGACAATCTAAAGGAAGAACAAAATAAAATTTATCTAGTTCAAAGGATTACTCACAGAGCTAAAGGCACAGAACTAGACCTAAGTGACACTAATTTGAGCGGCACTGATTTACGTGGCATTGATTTGAGTGGGATTGATTTGAGTTGTGCTGACCTGAGCAATGCCAATTTAGAAAATGCCAATTTAGAAAATGCTGACTTGAATTGTGCAGACGTGAGTGGTGCAAACTTGAGCGGTGCTAACCTCAATAATGCTGACTTTAGTGATGCAATAGTTAAAAATGCTGCTAATTTAAGTGGTGCTAATTTAAGTGGTGCTAATTTAGATCGTACTGATTTAAGTGGTGCTAATTTAAGTGGTGCTAATTTAAGTGGTGCTACAGTTAAAAATGCTCAATTCGGAGATAATCCAGGAATTACTGAAGATAAAAAGCGTGAACTAAAACAACGAGGTGCAATTTTTGAAGATTCACACGGCGATCGCGCTGAAGTTTTTGCTCGCTAAACTGAATACCCTGTAACTTAATAAAGCGATCGCTCTTTTTTCAGCCCTCCCCATCAGAAGAATTAGCCAAACCTGCTGGTCGGAGTGTAGCTCTAAAAATTGTTGAATTTGTGGATCTAAGATATCAAGCCAGATGATGACGTTTTTGGTGTAAATGAAAGTGCCAATAGTAACAAATCAAGGTGCGTTACGCTCAGGCGATAACACACCCTACATTTAAATTTTCTTGCGTACCGACTTACAGTGCTTTGTTATTTCACTTCTTCATACCAGATTCCTACTCTTTCAAAGGAAGAATAAGCAAGTTTGAGAAATTGGATAACTCGCTGTTTACCAAGCACCCCAAATTCTTTATACTCTCGCGCTTCCGCAAAAGTCAGGCGATTTTGGTCAATGATATTTCTCTCTTTGTATGCCAGTTTGGGAAAATCTACTACCTTAATGTTATATTGCGTAACTAAATTTTGAATGGCAACATCAGACTCTACGTGTTCCCAATCATCGCACAGCCCTAAATTTCTGACTAAAATATGCGGGATATGAACACCGTAGGTATTTACTGACTGCACAAACAGGTTGAGGCTGTCATATCCGCCGGTGGATACAAACCACTTGCAAAAACTCACTCCCTCAGAACGTCCCAATTCAATTAACAGATTTTTCTCAATCCAGCTTTTGACAGAGCGATGGGATTGAGCTGCTAAATTGACAATGACTGGTTTTGACATAGCCATCTCGAAGATTTTATCGGCTTTATCGGCGTGGCGTTCATCTTCGGTAAATACAGCATACTGGCATATTCCTTTATACACACCAGCTACATCAGGATTAGACCTATCAGTTTCTACTGGTACAAATGGTATTCTTTTATCGAGACAATACTGAATCATTGTCCTGGTGAGCAGAGATTTTCCTACTCCACCCTTTTCACCATCCACTAAATGAATTGTCGGCATAGCAGCTACTCCTAATCCTGATTGCAGTCATGTCAACTATCTGCAATTAGCTTAGAAGCTTTTGGCGTTTTACGCTTAGTTACTTTGATAACTTTTTTTAGATGTAGCCTTAGTCACAGCGGTTAAGACGGTATTAATCAAGTCAGGTTAATTATTTACGATTACCACAATCTAGCAC
>NZ_CAWQOY010000026.1:0-11957 GCF_963896525.1 Nodularia sp. LEGE 04288 | reverse complement strand
GAAGAGGAACGATTCTTAAGGTGATTTCTCAAAATAACTTTACCGATTTAAAAGGGCAAACAGCCTTGCTACCTCACGATGGAACGATTTTGTGTGGTAGTTTTTATTCTAGAAATCACCTAAGTAACCGGAAGTTTAAAGTAATTTCTCACTCCCCCTTGCTCTCTGCTCCCCGCTTTCCTGCCTCTTCACTCCCCCTTGCTCCCTGCTCCCCGCTCCCCTGCCTCTTCTCCCCACTCCCCAGTCCTTCATCTACAATTTTTATGAGTCAAATTTCTGGTCAGTCTTCTAATTTTCAAGGTAATTGGCTTTATGCTTTTTGGAAGTTTTCCCGCCCGCATACGATTATTGGCACTAGTTTGAGTGTGTGGGGCTTGTATTTAATTGCTGTTGCGATCGCTTCGACTGGTTTTTCTAGTGTGCAACTGATTTCAGTTCTGGGTGCTTGGATTGCCTGTTTATGTGGCAATGTTTACATTGTGGGGTTGAATCAACTAGAAGATGTTGAGATTGACAAGATTAATAAACCTCATTTACCTCTAGCATCAGGGGAATTTTCGCAGAAGCAAGGGCAATTAATTGTCATCACGATGGGCGTTTTGGCGCTGGCTGTGGCTTGGCTAACGGGGCCTTTTTTGTTGGGTTTGGTGGCTTCGAGTTTGGCTATTGGTACGGCTTATTCTTTACCCCCGATTCGCTTAAAGCGATTTCCCTTTTGGGCGGCACTGTGTATTTTTTCCGTGCGGGGAACTATTGTAAATTTGGGGCTATTTTTGCACTTTAATTGGGCATTAGGAGAAACTCCCGCCATTCCGCCTGCGGTTTGGGTACTGACAATATTTGTTTTGGTGTTTACTTTTGCGATCGCCATTTTTAAAGATATCCCCGACATAGAAGGCGATCGCCTTTACAATATCACTACTTTCACCATCCAACTTGGCCCACAAGCAATATTTAATTTAGCGCTGTGGGTGCTAACTGTTTGCTATTTGGGAATCACTTTTGTCGGTGTGCTGCGCTTTGCTGACATTAACCCAGTATTTTTAGTGATTACTCATCTAGTCGTGCTGGCTGGGATGTGGATGCGAAGTTTATCAGTGGACTTGGAAGATAAAAGTGCGATCGCTGATTTTTACCAATTTATTTGGAAACTCTTTTACCTCGAATATATTATGTTCCCCATCGCCTGTCTTTTAGCCTAAATCTATGTTAGAAACTTTTAAAACAACTGATATTTTTGCCATAGTCCCAGTTGTGATCGCTATGACGATTCTCGGTTATTTTTCTTGGAAAACTTTGGTGACTTCAAATTATTTCCAAAAAGGGGTAAAACTTTACGAACAAAAAGACTATCCAGGTGCTGAAGCCGCTTTTCGCAAGGTAATTTCTATCAACTCTACTAATGACGTAGTTCGCTTGTTATTAGGAGATATTTTAAAAGAACAAGGCAACGTCAAAGGAGCAACAGAATTATACCAGGAAGTAATTAGCAGCAGTCCGAAAAACCCTGATGCCTACCTGCGTCTAGCAAATTTTTTCATAGCAGAAAATCAGCCAGAGAAAGCCAAAGATAATCTAGAACAAGCCAAAGCTTTATTGCAAAAACAGCGACAACCTGAAAGAGCGGCAAAAGTCAGTCATCTGTTAGCTAAAATTACCGCTAAATCTGGCAATCAAGCCTAAATTTATCTAGCATTCATCTAGGACAGAAAAAAATTAGATTTTCCTGCTCCCTCTCCTTACTAAGGAGAGGGTTGGGGTGAGGTTTCATGTGTTACAAAAATATGCAATAATGAGCCGATTGCACTACGCGCAGTGCCGAAGGCAATCGCATACACTAGTTTAGCTATCAATTGTGCAAGATACCGAATCTATTAACGACTTGGCTGCGGCTTTGCAACAACCAGCCGACCTCAGCTTTGAACTTCCAGATCCAGAAGATGAAGAGATTTTAGAGTCAGATTTTCAAGAACAACTGGATGTAGCATGGCAGGTATGCGATCGCTTTGACCTGCAAACTGAAATCTGGCGGGGGCGCATCTTACGGGCTATCCGCGATCGCGAAAAAAGAGGTGGTGACGGACGAGGGACAGGATTCCTCAGATGGCTCAAAGAACACGAAATTAGTAAAAGTCAAGCTTACGCCTGGATTCAACTAGCCAATAGCGCTGATACCCTCCTGGAAGAAGGAAAACTTGACCCCACGTCAGTGAATAACTTTAGCAAACGGGCATTTATTGAAACCTCGAAAGCTGTCCCAGAAGTCCAACAGATGGTGAGTGAAGCGGCGCAAAAAGGCGACCAGATTACCAGGCGAGAAGTGCGCCAACTCACCGACGAATGGACAGCCATGTCTTCGGAGTTACTACCAGAATCCGTCAAGGTAAAAGCAGCCGACAACTCCCTTCCCTCGCGCTACATTGCCCCTCTGGTGAAGGAAATGGAAAAACTGCCAGAATCACACCAGAAGATGATTCACACTGAAATTTCGGCTAATCCTGATGTTGATACTCTCAAACAGGCAACTTCCGAGGCGCGTCATTTAGCGAAATATCTCAAATCTGCCGCCCAAGTCCAAGCATTGACACAGGCGGATATTGATATTGAAACAGCGTTAGAAGAAGCGCAAAGAATCGGATGTCTAAGTATCGCCGCCGATTTAGTCAATCAAGCCTCACAGATAGAACAAACCATTGCCAAGTTATACATGACTTGGAAACGCATCGGTAACTTAGCAGACCGCTTATATGTCGATACTGGTGCAAGTACACCCAATTTGCGATCGCTCCTGACTTGCATCGAACCCCTGGGTGGTGAAATCATGGAACTACAACTCAGTGGCGGTACTGAACACACAATCCGCCTACAAATCCAGGAAACGAATTAGTTATTAGTTATTTCCGACAAAGAATGTAGAGACGTTCCATTGAATGTCTCTACAAGGGATAAGCTGTTGTGCAGCTAAAGTGAATAATATCAAAATATTATGTTGGTTTAAATTTTATCAAATTATCAATAATTGAAGCGGATATTGATGATGTAGAAATATTTTTATGGTTAATTATAGTTGATTAATGTTGGCTTTCGTTCCTCAATCCAACCTACGAGGAATTGCGATCACACTACAACTCAGTATTCCAGAAACTCGAACCGTGGACCTTCATCAATAGTTCCATCAGGAAGCCGCAGGTTCCAAATGAAGGCATCATGGATTCGGAATACGTCCTCCGTATTGATAGCTCCCCTCAAGCTAGTACGAATCAAAATAGCTTCTTCCAGATTGGTGTAGAACAAGTTGGCATTCCTCAAAGCAGCTTTGGTCAAATTAGCTCCGACCAAATAGGCTTCACTCAAGTTAACATCATACCAATCAGCTCGACACAAACTAGCATAAGCCAAATCGGCTTTGCTCAGATTGACATCGATCAGAGTACTCGAAACCATAGAAGCTCTGGACAAGTCAGCGCCACTCAAGTCACTTCTTTCAATGTGAACGCTACTCAGGTCAACGCCTCTCAAATTAATTCCTCTCAAGTCAACATTTTTGAGTATCTTAGATTTCTTGAGGTTAATCCCAGCAAAGTTACGCTCTCCAGCAGCGTACCTTTCCAACAATTCTTCAACATCCATAACTCAAATACAAAATATTATGTTGTTTTAAACTTTATCACATTATCAATAATTGGAGCAGATATTAATGATGTAGAAATATTTTTATGGTTAATTATAGTTGATTAATGTTGGGTTTCGTTCCTCAACCCAACCTACGAGGAATTGCTTTCTTAACAATTACACAACCACAGAATTGGAGGCAGTATATAGTCAGCGTTGACCAACTTGAAGAAATAACTGGCTATAACTTTCTTTCAAACGTACCTGAACACATTCAAAGAATTATCAAAGATAGAAGAGTAGATTTTACTCTCAACGCACCGCTATTAGCAGATAACGAAATTCAATCTTCTTCCAGTCTCCTCACTACTTTATCAAATGCTTTACCAAGTGGATTCGACAAATTGACCATTGGGCATAATGACGTTATACCACCCTTTGCCCTGTGGTTCGACACCACTGGCTCCAGTAAAATCGACCTCCCACACGCCAGCTTCATCCCAAATAGTACCCTCCAAGCTAGTCCTCCGAAAGTTACTATACTCAACGGATGCCCATCTCAGGTCGGAATTTCTGAGACTAGCTCCTTCCAAATTTGCGTTAATCATGCTGACATTGGTCAGTCGAGCGCCATCCAAGATAGTATTTTCCAAGTTGGCATTAAGAAGATTAACATACCTGAGGTCGGCATCGCTCAGTTCAGTCTCAACCAAATTAGCACTGACCAAAATAGTATCTCCCAAATACGCACCCCTGAGATTAGCCCCTCTCAAGTTGGCGTTACTCAAGTTGAAATTACCCAACCTCAGACCAGACAAATTAACTCCGCTCAAATCAACCCCACTAAAATCTCTCTCCCCGGCAGCGTATCGCTGCAACAATTCCTCAGCAGTTATACTCATCTATACACCTCGGCATTAACCAACACATATAAATATAAGCCACTAAATATATTCGACCCCACCTTCAACATCAACCTCCAAATCACCAAGCTCCCCACAGGACAACTAGCAGAAGCTCAAATCACCACTGGCGAAGCCAATCGCTTGCTATGCAAAAGTTCGAGAATTGGGAAATTGCAAATGTTTTCGGAGAGTGACAGAAGAGGGTGATTCCTCCCTCCTCTGTGGCTCAACTCAATTCTTAATCCCTGTGGCGGCTATACCGCGTATAAACTGACGCTGACCGATAAGGAATAGCACCATCACTGGAACCGTCGCTATGGTGACAGCAGCCATCATTAGAGGCCAATTATTCGTGAATTGTTCTTGAAATTCTGCTAAAGCCAATTGCACCGTTCTTAATTCCGGTCGTGTCGTAAATACCAAAGGCTTAAACAAATCGTTCCATTCAGCAATGAAGGTAAACAGAAACAGCGTCACCAAGGCTGGACGTGCTAAAGGTAACATCACTCGCCACAGAATTTGCAGCCGGTTCGCTCCATCGATGGTTGCGGCTTCTTCCAACTCTACGGGAATTGTCTGGAAATACTGACGTAACAAGAAAATCCCAAAGCCATTGACAGCCGTCGGTAAAATCAGCGCCCCGTAAGTATTTATCAGGTGTCCCCACTTTAAAACTAGGAAGATGGGAATCACCAATAATTGAAAGGGAATTACCAAAGTAGCCAAGACAACCAGTAACAGCGCTTGTTTACCGCGAAACTTCAATCTGGCTAGGGCGTAACCAGCTAATGCAGAAGTGACCATTTGAAAAGCCGTCACAGCGATCGCGACTAAGGTAGAATTAGCAAACGCGAGTAAAAATTTACCTCGCTCCCAAGCATCGCGGTAATTAGCTAAAGACCAGTTAGTTTTGGGTGAAACTTCTAAAACAGCCCCTGGAGGTGCAAAAGAGGTGATAAAGACCACGAGCAATGGTAATAGGACAATAAATGCCCCCAATACCAGCACTCCTAATCTCAAGAAATTGGCAGATTTTAGATTCGAGTTGGTTTTGGTCATGAGTTGAGCGTTAAAGCATTTGTGTTCTATTACTAGAGCATTGCCCCCAGCAAAAGCTAATCTATAACATAGTGACTTGTTAAGTTAAATTAAACCATAGCGATCATTACCCTTAATAAACAGGGAAAATCGAATTTTTGTATCAAATGATTCAAGTTTACAGGAGTAAACACACCATGCAACAACTTGCAGCCGAATTAAAAATTGATTTTCAGAGCGAAAAATACAAAGATGCTTACAGTCGCATTAATGCGATCGTCATTGAAGGCGAACAGGAAGCTCATGATAATTACATCACATTGGGAGAAATGCTCCCAGAGCTTAAAGATGAACTGATTCGTTTATCGAAAATGGAAAGTCGCCACAAAAAGGGCTTTGAAGCTTGTGGGCGGAATCTATCTGTACAACCAGATATGCCCTTTGCTCAGAAGTTTTTCTCTGGACTACACGAAAATTTCCAAAAAGCGGCGGCTGAAGGTCAAGTAGTGACTTGCTTGCTGATTCAATCTTTGATTATTGAATGCTTTGCGATCGCAGCATACAATATTTACATTCCCGTAGCCGATGATTTTGCCCGTAAAATCACAGAGGGAGTCGTAAAAGATGAATACAGTCACCTCAACTTTGGGGAAGTTTGGTTAAAAGAACACTTCGCTGAATCCAAAGCAGAATTAGAAGCAGCCAATCGCCAAAACCTACCCATTGTTTGGAGAATGCTCAACGAAGTAGAAGCTGATGCTCACGTCTTAGCAATGGAAAAAGAAGCCTTGGTAGAAGACTTCATGATTCAATACGGTGAAACATTGAATAACATTGGCTTCACTACCAGAGACATTATGAAAATGTCAGCTTACGGACTCACAGCTGCCTAATTTAAATGCTGAGTAGAGACGCGATTGCTCGCGTCTGTACAAGGAAGTGCTAAGTCATCAAAAAATTGAGCATTGCCTGACTTCACCCTAATGCATCTTACGCTTTGTTTCCTCGTTCTCAGAATAGTATCAATTTGAAACGATAATCCGACAGATACCAACCGGGAAACCAGGATAGGTCGGATGTTCTGAATTACGAATTACGAATTACGAATTACGAATTACGAATTACGAATTACAAATTGGTATTTAATTCTTGCCCACTTATTCAACGCTTTCGACAAAGCACACGCCTAATACATCAATACATGTTTGGTCTAATTGGACATTTGACTAGTTTAGAACACGCTCAATCGGTAGCCAAAGAATTGGGTTACCCAGAATATGCCGATCAAGGGCTAGATTTTTGGTGCAGCGCCCCGCCGCAAATTGTTGATGAAATCACAGTTACCAGTGTGACTGGGCAGACAATTGAAGGACGGTATGTAGAATCTTGTTTTTTGCCGGAAATGCTCGCGAAACGCCATGCAAAGACAGCAATACGCAAAATTCTCAACGCTATGGCTCATGCTCAAAAGCATGGCATCAATATCACTGCTTTAGGAGGATTTTCCTCAATTATTTTTGAGAACTTTAAATTGGAGCAGTTTAGCCAAGTCCGCAACATCAAACTAGAGTTTGAACGCTTCACCACCGGGAATACTCACACTGCTTACATTATTTGTCGGCAAGTGGAACAAGCGTCGAAACAAATAGGAATTGATTTGTCGAAAGCGACTGTTGCTATATGTGGCGCAACTGGAGATATTGGCAGTGCCATTACACGCTGGCTAGATGCCAGAACAGATGTCAAGGAACTTTTGCTCATCGCCCGCAACAATGAACGTCTCAAAGACCTACAAGACGAACTGGGGCGAGGAAAAATCATGGCTTTGGATGAAGCACTACCTGAAGCTGATATTGTCGTTTGGGTTGCTAGTATGCCCAAAGGCATGGAAATTGATTTTCAAGTTTTGAAGCGCCCTTGTTTGCTCATTGATGGTGGCTATCCGAAAAACTTAGCGACTAAAATTCAATATCCTGGTATTCATGTGCTAAATGGTGGGATTGTCGAACATTCCCTAGATATTGACTGGAAAATTATGAAAATAGTCAATATGGATGTGCCAGCACGCCAGTTGTTTGCTTGTTTTGCCGAATCGATGCTGCTGGAATTTGAGAAGTTATACACGAACTTTTCTTGGGGGCGGAATCAGATTACCGTAGACAAAATGGAGCAGATTGGTCAAGCATCAATAAAGCACGGATTTAGACCACTGCTAGTTGAGTCCTTAGTCGTTAACTAAAGACAAGTAAATCACAGCCCATAGTCCATGCCCTACATCCCCACCTTAAATAACTCCACACTCAACACTCTTAACTTGTACGATGGCAACTACCGAGCGCAAACCACTACTGTTAGATTTTGAAAAGCCACTAGCAGAACTGGCAAACCGAATTGATCAGATTCGGCAACTTGCAGAAGAAAATGGCGTTGATGTTTCTGGCGAAATTCGCAAACTAGAAACACGGGCTATGCAACTACGAGAGGAAATTTTCAGTAATTTATCACCGTCTCAGCGTCTGCAAGTAGCTCGTCATCCTCGTCGCCCTAGTACTCTTGATTACATTCAGGCCATTAGTGATGAATGGATGGAGTTGCATGGCGATCGCTGCGGTGGTGACGATCCTGCCTTAGTTGGAGGTGTAGGTCGTTTGGGCGGGCAGCCAGTGGTAATGTTAGGTCATCAAAAAGGCCGCGACACCAAGGATAATGTTGCCCGTAACTTCGGGATGGCTTCCCCTGGTGGTTACCGCAAAGCCCTGCGCTTGATGGAACACGCCAACAAGTTTGGGATGCCGATTATCACCTTTATCGACACTCCCGGCGCTTGGGCAGGTATTGAAGCCGAACACCAAGGTCAAGGGGAAGCGATCGCCTATAATTTACGGGAAATGTTTTGCTTTGATGTGCCAATTATCTGCACAGTCATCGGCGAAGGTGGTTCTGGTGGTGCTTTAGGTATTGGCGTAGGCGATCGCCTCATGATGTTTGAACACGCCGTTTATACCGTTGCTACCCCCGAAGCCTGTGCCGCCATTCTGTGGAAAGATTCTAGCAAATCTCCTCAAGCAGCTGTGGCTCTCAAAATCATTTCCCACGACCTGAAAAACTTGGGCATCATCGACGAAATATTATCTGAACCCATTGGTGGCGCTCATTCTGATCCTCTGAAAGCCGCTACAACTCTCAAGCAGAGCTTGTTAGAAAACTTAGACGAACTCAACCGCTTAACATCTCCAGAACGTCGGCAACTGCGCTATGAAAAATTCCGCAAAATTGGTGTTTTTACTGAACTTGCCCACTGATACTCAGAGAAAATAACCCCTTTACTCATCAGCAATGTTATAATGCCTATGGCTACTTAAAGATTTTTAACAATCTCAACAGCCATAGGTTTTTGTATTTTAAGCAAATCAACTTAATTTGATCAGTGATTTGCCTGTTATTCAGTAATCACATTTGAATCTATGACATAATTTCCCAGTTAAACATTTGTTATCCTGACTGGGAAAACACCTGACGGGAAAAAATACCCACGCTGACGGAAAAAATTAGTAGTTAGTTATCAACCAGAAATCATCGGAAATTCAGGTTAGTTAAATTTAACCAATCCGCAAGATTTGGATAATTGGCTGGTGGAAAAAAGCTTTAAAAACTGCCAAAAAAATTGGAGACAGCATGAGTCTTGAGCAACGACGCGCCCTAATTACTGGGGCCAGTAGTGGAATTGGCAAAGCAACGGCTTTAGTATTTGCCAAGGCGGGAATTGATGTCGCCTTAGTCAGCCGTTCTTTGGATAAGTTGGAGACAGTAGCAGAAGCAGCTAGGCATACGGGAGTAGTAGCCAAAGCTTACGCTGTTGATCTTGCGAATGTAACTCAAGTAAAAGCAGAAATAGAGGCGATCGCCCTTGACTTTGGGGGCATAGATATCTTGGTAAATAATGCGGGTATAGCATACACAGCCAACCTCAGTGAAACCCCCTTAGAAGATTGGCAGCAAGTAATCAACTTGAACCTCACCAGTGTATTTCAGTGCATGATGGGAATTTTACCCGGAATGCGCGATCGCCACACAGGCACAATAATTAACGTCGCCTCAATTGCCGCCAAGCAACCCTTTCCCGGTTGGGGAGCATACAGCGTCAGCAAAGCAGGTCTTATGGCACTTTCGCAAACCTTAGCACAAGAAGAACGCGCCCACGGCATTCGTGTCACAGCCATTTGTCCTGGTGCTGTGAATACCGAACTGTGGGACACAGAAACCGTCCAGTCCGATTTTGACCGTTCCAAAATGTTAACGGCAGAAGTTGTTGCCCAATCAATTCTCTACACAGCCTTACTACCACAGCAAGCCGTCATAGACGAATTGACCCTAATGCCCAGTGCTGGCGCTCTTTAACTCTGGTGCGCCACCCTGCGGGAAAGCTGTCAGCTAACTACGCCTCTGCGTGAAATTAAGATTAGAAATCAATCCATCTCAAAATTCCCACCATAACCAAGTAATCACATCATGACTATTGCGAGTCCCAACGGTTCCAATCGCTCGAAATCTCCCCTAAGCCCCGATTTAGTAGAAGCCATCACTCCCAAACCCGACCGTAACACCCACAACGGACGACAACCCAACTTGCACCCACCGACAGGGGAAGAAATGGAGTCAATGATGGATGGAGTCAGAGCGCTAATAGTAGGAGTAGGAGAAGACCCCGAAAGAGAAGGACTGCTGAAAACACCCAAGCGCGTAGCAGAAGCCATGCAGTTTCTCACCAGTGGCTACAACCAATCTCTAGAAGAACTCCTAAACGATGCCATCTTCGATGAAGGACATAACGAGATGGTATTAGTCCGAGATATTAACTTTTTTAGCCTCTGCGAACACCATATGCTGCCTTTTATGGGTAAAGCACACGTTGCTTATATCCCCAACCAAAAAGTTGTAGGGTTAAGTAAACTTGCCCGCATTGTCGAGATGTATTCTCGCCGCCTCCAAGTCCAAGAAAGACTCACCCGTCAAATAGCCGAAGCCATCCAAACCATTCTCGAACCTCAAGGGGTGGCAGTGGTGATGGAAGCTACCCATATGTGCATGGCAATGCGCGGTGTGCAAAAGCCTGGTTCTTGGACTGTTACCAGCGCAATGGTTGGTGCATTTCAAGAAGATCAAAAAACTCGTGAAGAATTCTTTAACTTGATTCGTCACCAACCGTCATTTTACTAGGGAGTGGGGAATGGGGAATGGGGAATGGTGAGCCAGTAGGGTGGGTTAGCGCAGCGTAACCCACCATAAACTTCAGGATAATGGTGGGTTACGGACTAGGGTCCTAACCCACCCTACAATTTGGAAATTTTTTATTGTCAGTCCCTCAACCGACAACCTAAATTCTCAAATAGCAGTGCTACTTTATCTAAATCCTTATCACCGGGCTTAATTTCCACACCGCTAGATAAATCAATCCCGTCAGGTTTAACTTGATTTAAGGCAGTCACTACATTATCTGGCGTTAGTCCCCCAGCTAATAACCAAGGACAACTGGGTTTAAACTTTTCTAACATCTGCCAGTCTAGAGTGTGACCTGTACCTCCCAACTGTTGGGGATGATAAGCATCCAGTAGTAATGTATCTATGTATTTAGTATAATTAGAGGCTTGATCAAGATTCTCAACACTACGAACTCTCAAAGCTTTAAGAATTTCTACATTTGGGAGACTTTGACGTAACAGTGAGCAAAATTCTGGAGATTCGTCTCCATGTAACTGGACACCAGTCAATCCAGAATCCATAACTATCTGGCTAATTTCAGGAATACTCGTATTGGCAAAAACACCGATTTTGTCAATATTTGACGGTAATTGCGCCACGGCAGCCCGAATTTGCTCTGAGGTAACGTAACGGGGTGAGGTCGGGACACAAATAAATCCTAGTGCAGTTGCGCCCAGATTGGCGATCGCTACAGACTGTTTTGGTTGAGTAATGCCGCAAATTTTAACCCGCATATAAATTTTAGATATTGGTAACTTAAAAAAAGGTCGAAAATTCAGGAATAATTTTCGGTTGTTTACTGTGGAACTTTATAATTTTGGAGGACTACATTAATTTTGTCATTTAGGAGATACCAGTTTGTTTTTATCAACCTTACTAGCCGCCGCATCTGTTCCTGTAACACCCGAATGGACTCCCACAGTAGGGATCATTATTAGCGCCAGCAGCTTTGTCATTCTTTTGCTAACTCTCAAAATTCAGTATCCTCAAGTAGGCCCCAAGTTGCCTATCCTGCCCATCAGCATTCCCGCCTTTATCGGTGCGATGGCGTTCGGTCATGTGATCGGCATTGGTATTGTCTTAGGGCTGACTAATATCGGTCGTCTGTAGATTTGAGAAGTTAGGGAGTGGGGAGAAGAGGCG
>NZ_CAWQOY010000025.1:0-12012 GCF_963896525.1 Nodularia sp. LEGE 04288 | reverse complement strand
CTTTTGGAAAGCCATTATCAGGGTCAGTGTAGCTTGCTGATTTGTTGCCTGTAGTATAAGTAATACCTTTCTTGGCATCTAGGAATACTGCTTTTATTTCATTAGCAATTTCAACCATATTGGCTTTAGTGATAGCAGGTTGAACACCTTCTGTCGTGCATGAAAATTTCATTAATCTGCAACTTTTCTCATGCTCAATTAATGGCTCATCAGTAGGCTGTGCAGCACCATCTTGAGAGAAGTGAAAAAATAATTGCGGATGCCCAGCAACTGGCGGCGCGGTGTCGAACTTCTCCCCATAAACTACAGCTAAATTTTTCCGGCTGTAGCCAATTACGTTCATAAATAAATTGTGCCGCATATTCATCATTGCGTCATTGTCATTGTCGTCGATTCGACACGCCAACTTTAAAGATGACCTGGGGGAATCTAAGTCACCATTACCAGTGATGTCCTTGAAGAATCTATCAACTCTACGGTTGAATTCTATTTTGTAAGTCTGTTGGAGGTGTTCAAACGGGTTGAAGTCATCTGGTAAAGCCATTACTAATCCTCCCCGTCGAATAAGTCTAAAAAGTCAAAGGGATTGGGCTGAGACGCAGTTTTAGCAGCGGTTTCATCAGCTTTTACTTTGTCTGGCTCTGGTTGAGCTACAGCTTTATTTTCTGGCTTATCGTCTTCTTTAACTGCCTTAACAAATTCTGTTGAAGCTGTGGTTAGTTCGGTCGTGGCGTTGATTACATCCAGAGGGACTTGAGTCACCATTTGGATGGTTGACCCGGCTTGTTGCAAACTCTCTAAAGTTTGCGTCACGCGGTTAAATTTTGGCTGTGGATTCATCCAGCCATAGGCGTTTTCTAAAATTACACCGCCTTTTTTCAAGGCGTTTCCGATTCTTCCTGTGTAAGCCGCTATTAATTCGGATGCTTGTAAGATTGTTTGTGAGAGATTTAGAAAACTATTTAGAACATTAGTGCTGGCTTGGTACACCCGGTTAGCCTTAGCCCAAGCCGCTGATAATTCAGCATAATTTTCAGCGCCAACAATTCCTTTTACTATGGTTTCAAATGTATTCCCGATTATCTGACCTACATTAATCGGCTGTCCTTTGTCATCTTTGATTCCAATTAATTGAATTACGTTATTAAATGCCCCTAATAATGTTTGCCCAATATCGTTTGACAACATCAAATGGTTTTGTACAGTTGCCGCAAATGTTAGGACATTTAACACCCTATCCAGATGCAGCCACTTGAAGCCATCGACTAACTTACCTGAAATTCCCCCAGCAATTTGAGCGCCTAATTTCAAATCAATCTTTTGCAGTAGTGCCAATTGTGCTGCATTTGCAGCAGCATTAACCTTGTCAAGTATATTTTCCTTTGCTTTGTCGAGAGCATTGCCGATTTTATTTCCAAGCCCATCTAATCCACTGCCTAAACAGCCGCCATTTACACTATTGCAAATTGCTGTACCTGCGGCTGATTGTACTTGAGCCGGGGTAATCAACTTTGGTGCGACTAAAGCATTTACATTGGCGGGGATAAGTCCGGCAAGTCCTATTAATTGGTCAAGCTTTGCGTTGGATTGCTGATTCACTTGTTCCTGTACCCCTAATTTTTGATTCACCCCACCTAATGCACCTGCTAGAGATTGCGCCAGGCTCATCGCAGCCGCAGCCAAACCTGAAGCTGCAAAGGCATCAGCCGCAGCCTTGCTAGCAGTCTTGCTAGCATCTTCAGCTTTACTATTAGCTTGGGTGGCAGTATTCAAGGCATTAGTAGCCTGGTCAAACTGCTGCTGACTGGTGAGATTAGCTTGCTGTTTAAATTGGTCAAGTTTTTGATTAAATTGTTGTCCCAGTTCTGAAACTTTTAATTCCTGAACACCCAGTTTCTGATTATTTTGTTGTACAAATTGGTCAAACTGTTGTTGACTGGTGAGACTAGCTTGCTGTTTAAATTGTTCAAAGTTTTGATTAAATTGTTGCCCCAGGTCTGAGATTTTTAAGTCCTGAATACCCAGTTTCTGATTATTTTGTTGTACAAATTGGTCAAACTGTTGTTGACTGTTGAGATTAGTTTGCTGCTTGAATTGTTCAAAGTTTTGATTAAATTGTTGACCCAGGTCTGAGATTTTTAAGTCTTGAATCCCCAGTTTTTGGTTATTCTGTTGTATGAATTGCTCGAACTGCTGATTGATATTAGTTATCGGCTGCTTTTGCTGGGCTAGTGCTAATGCTTCTAAAGCGATACCCTCTACAGTCCCCACTTCCTGGCCCAGAGCGCTTAACCCTCCCGCCACAGTTTGTGCAATTCCAATAGCACTGCCGGCTATATTCAGGGCATTATCAGCTTTGGAGCCAGCCTGGTTAGCTGAACTGAGGGCATTGTCAGCTTTGGAGCTAGCCTGATTAGCTGAACTGAGGGCATTGTTAGCTTTGGAGTTAGCCTGAGTAGC
This sequence comes from Nodularia sp. LEGE 04288, assembly GCF_963896525.1. Lineage (NCBI taxonomy): Bacteria > Bacillati > Cyanobacteriota > Cyanophyceae > Nostocales > Nodulariaceae > Nodularia > Nodularia sp. LEGE 04288. Next base: position 9,552 of record NZ_CAWQOY010000025.1, on the reverse strand, counting down.
TGAACTGAGGGCATTGTCAGCTTTGGAGCCAGCCTGAGTAGCTGAACTGAGGGCATTGTCAGCTTTGGAGTTAGCCTGAGTAGCTGAACTGAGGGCATTATCAGCTTTAGAAATAGCCTGAGTAGCTGAACTGAGGGCATTATCAGCTTTGGAGTTAGCCTGAGTAGCTGAACTGAGGGCATTATCAGCTTTGGAGTTAGCCTGAGTAGCTGAACTAAGGGCGTTATCAGCTTTAGAAATAGCCTGAGTAGCTGAACTGATGGCATTATCAGCTTTGGAGTTAGCCTGAGTAGCTGAACTGATGGCATTATCAGCTTTGGAGTTAGCTTGATTAGCCGTATTCAGTGCATTATCAGCTTTGGAGTTAGCTTGATTAGCCGTATTCAGGGCATTGTTAGCCTTGGAGTTAGCCTGATTAGCCGTATTCAGGGCATTGTTAGCTTTGGAGTTAGCCTGATTAGCTGAGTTGAGGGCATTATCAGCCTTGCCGTCCGCGTTCTTAGCAATGCCAGTAGCAGTTAAAATTTGACCGAATGCTGTACTCAATTGATTGGCTAAACTATCTGCATAGGCTTCTAGCGCATCAATTCGCGATCCAAGAATCAGCAAAGTAGCCACACTGGCGGCCAAAGCTGCCAGTGCAGTGGCTATTGCTGCAATCTTAGACAAAGCAGAAGCTGCTGCACCTGCGGCGGCGGCGGCTGTTGCTCCAACAGATGCTACTTTAGCCGCCAAAGCCGCTAAACCTGATTCGACAACAACCACAGCCGCCTTGACTGGTGCTAATTGGCTTAGGATCAAGCTGAGGACAGCAGGAATGATCAATGCTTCTGCTTGAGCGACAGATTGTGTAATAATTCCTGGTTTTTCAGTCTTGAGCAGAAACTTATCGTCAAGTCCTGCAATTTGAGCAGACAGAGCCGCCAATTCGGCGGAGATTTGTGAGCATGATGTCATTTTTAAAAATTATTATTTAAGGGAAGCAACCGCAGCACGTAATCCAGATATTGCATTAAAAATTGAGTCGCAATTTAAGCAGCAGTCCCCACAGTCAAGGCTCCCGGCTGGACATCCAGGATTGCATTCCACAGAATAGCCGCAGGTATCAAATAATTCATTAAGTAGCAGTGCGCCACTAGCACCGATTATTATCAATCTGTTACCGAGAAATGGCGTGCCACGCACCAGACTAGTTACCGCTAAATCAGCGGGGCTTGGATATGTCGAGTATTTTCTCCAAGCCAACTCCAGGCAAGGCGCTCCACTTCCAATATTTCGGGATAAAATCTCGATGTCATTCCCGTTAATCCGAATCCCTCCATACGGTTCCCGAAAAAAAGCGTTACCACCATTGGAAATTCTTGAGCCAAAGAATAATTGTGTGAACGAGAAAGATACTCTCCCTTGAGCGCACTCTTCGTACTCTGGCTCGCAAGTAATATTTATTGGAGTATCGGTATAGTTTTGAATACTCCCATTTGGAAGAGTGACCCTGGCGGTTTCGCCAATTTGACAATATTGAACCATCGCGATTAGTAAGCGCTAGGGTCAATCGTGGAGCCAGAATCTAATTTAGCTAGGCTGATCACTATCTGGTCAATTCTGTAAGGATCATTGTCTACTCCCCTGGTGGTGAAACTTGCAAATCCAGGTGCTAAATATAAACTCTGATCTATATTCGTGTCGTAGCTGGATTGAGTGAGCGCCGATTGAGCGCCCACAAGTATTGCTGCCAGATGTCCTTCAGCTGTGGCGGTGGCAGGTGTCGCCAGCCCAGATGTTACCAAGGCTGAATCAGGAATAAATAACCCACTTTCAGAGGTAGTAACTCCACTGGCTAATCGTGCTGCACCTGCTCCAAAAGTTTCTGCTACTGTTTTTTCTGCCATGATAAATTATTAATTTTAGATTTTCTTAATCAATTAATAATTCACCTAATCATTAATGTAAATATTCCACTTTTATGTAAAAAAGGAATGTCCATAAAATGCTTGCAACTATTGCCAATCATGGAATACAGCTTATTATGGAAAGTGGGTAATCAAGAAGATATTCCAGATTTACCTTACTCAAAGGTAAAACCGGAATAGTAAAAGGTAAAACTTTTTCAATGAAAAATGACCGCAGTGGGAAAGCAGCCGTATTGACCGACAATGATTATTCAAAACTGAGAAGAAATATTAAATCTGTTAAATATAAATTACTATTAGATTTGGCTTGGTACACCGGGGAAAGATGGGGCGCTTTGGTACAGCTGCGGGTGAGTGATGTCTACCATGCAGATGGGACTCCCAGAGATGTGATCACTTTCCGGGCTGTAACTAGAAAAAAACGCACTGACGGTAAGTCCGATACTCGTCAAGTACCAGTCCACCCAATCTTATTTGAAAACCTGCGGTTGTTTGCGCCAGGCGCTAGTCCCTGGTTATTTCCGAACAGGGATGGGGATAAGTCCGTGACTTGGAGAAATGTCTATGCGGTGTTTATGAAAGCTGTTGAAAATGCTGGGCTAACGGCCAAGGGCATCAGCACTCACTCCACCCGCAGAAGTTTTATCACGAAGCTGCACAACAACGGTGTAGCTACAGCCACCATTAAGAAAATTACCGGGCACAGGGATTTTAAATCCCTAGAAGGATATATAGAAATTGGTTCTAATGAAATCAAGGGAGCGATAAACACCCTATAAATACATTTATACTAGGCGATATCAGAAGTCCCTGTGAAAAGCTATATCCCCGCCGTGTGAGGATATAGCTTTTTTCTGATATATTTGTACTGGTATAAGAGATAGATGCACCCCGTAAGCAGCAGCGCCTGGCGAGTAGGCGCTGCTGCTTTTTTAATTAGCCAAACCCCTGATTAGATTTTGAATCTCCTGGGGAGACTTTCTTAGAGCGATCGCCTTTTCCACTCGCTCCTTTATCTCCAGGCACTTATTATTGGTGGTATTACCACCGGGTATATGGATATGTTTAATCCGTCCTTGGTAGTAGCAATAGCGATAATACCAATACTTTGAGCCACTGCGAGTTACATAATAAGTTTCAATCCATTGATTTACGGGTTGTTCTGGAAGAGTTTGTACAGGTTGGGGATTTTCACAGTTAACCGGCTCAATTTCTTCCGACGTGGGAGTTTCACAGGTTGGCTCCTGGAGCGGTGACAATTCTGATAGAGTAATTTTCTCCTTGATAATTTCACCGGCGAAATATCCTTGAGCTTTGGAAACAGTGCTAAATAGCTTGGTGATTTTAAACTTCCTGTTTCTGGAAGAGTGCCAGTAGATGCCGCCTTCCTCAAAATGCCACCCCTGAATCGGCTCTTCCACTTCCTCTATAAAATCACCGTATTCGTTGAACTCTTCCAGAACACTGTCATCTTCCACGGGAATATCCAACGCCAGGCGCATCGTCTCACCCCTATTTGGTGGTGTAGTTCTCCCCCCTGGGTAGGTTTGGTCAACGAATTCAACAAAATCTAGCTCTGCCTCCGCGGGGGTGTCGTAGTTACCCTGGAAATTTCCACACATTAGGTAGTCATTCCAGGCCTCAAATTCTATTCGGTGCTGGTCACGCTTTTCTAGAACGAAAAACTCACATCTATAACCGCGATAATTACTCTCCCAACTACTGCCAGGAGGTGTAACTTGTTCTGGAAACCGTTTTTCCCAATCAATCCATGCTCTTAGGTAATCAGTCCTTGTTGGGTAATCATCTGGTTCTGGTGGTTCCTCTGAAGCGTCATAGAACAGTGTCCCCTGACCTGAGTCATCAACTCTTCCAGAACAATCTAAAACTACTTCATCCCAAAAAGGATCATATTCAGCCTCAAAAGGTTTAACTGATGTATATTCAGTCACGTTGAATAATGTGTTCATGCACTTGGATTTGATATTAAAAACTATCTACTGCTACCGCGACGTGTTCGCCGCCGAAATGGGACTATTTGATGTCTTACTGTAGCTGCAACTTCTCTCATGGCTTCACTCCAGCAGAGTGCTAAATACAATGGCATACCAGCTAATTCGGCTTCTGTGATAAACCGATCGCGAATCCACTTCTTGAACAGTTCTCTCTCCTTCATGGTGTTAACTCCATCTGCTCAAGGCTGATCACTGCGCCGCCAAAGTGTTGACAGATAGCACCATAGTTCCTTGGTTGTTCCCAGTAGCGCCGTCTCAAACATTGTCTAACCCATCCTTCTGGGTTATTGATTTTCTCTGTGGAGCCACGAAGTTTAAATAACAGCAGAGCGGCTTTAATTTCAAACTGAGGACGGTTTAAAACTTCAGTCTCTTCGGTGTCAAAATGAATACCGCTCTCAGACATCAGTTGTTGATTAGATAAGATATGCTGCTGCTGAATATCATCGTCAACGGATTTACTAGGGTTTGGGGTGGGTGTTTTGTAAGTAGAATTAGGATTGTGTAACTTTTCTTTCCTACGTGGTTTTAACCATTCCAGTGGTCTAACTATTAACTTAAATACTTTCCATGAATACTGCTTGATTGTCTGTATTACACGGTTCTCCACCAAGACGTTAAACATCTGTTTGAGGTAATTGTGGGCGTAGCCTTTACCTCGATGTTTCTCTACCCAGTGGTTAAATTCGGACAAGTCGGGTTCTACTTCTTCGGCTACTCCTTCTCTGATTAGCCACTGCCAGAGAAGTTTTGCAGCTGGTGGGATGTGGTTCTTTAAACAAAATTGGTCGTGCTTTTCTGTCCAGGTCATATTTTTGAGTAAAAGAATCTATCACCACCTATTGGAGGTGCTAGGAATGTTAATTGCGATCGCGCTCCAAGTCCCAAATTGCTTTTTCCCAACACCACTGATCTGATTGATTCGGAGCCGAAGCTTTCACTTGTCTGACTAGTCTGTAAGCTAACTCCTCATCTCCCCGTACCATCCTCAACAACTTGCTTCTGGTTGATGAATTAACCCGCTTGAGTTTTTCGGGACTCTTTCTAGTAGTCCGCCTGTAACGCCTCCGCGCTGATTTACGCGAGTTGATAACTAGCCAGGCGAGATACAAAGACCCTGCCAACATCGTCAGTAACAGTATTAGAATTGGATGGCTCATGATGAGTTAATAAAGTGGGTGGTATTAATTCATCATGTAGCTTTGAAATGCTTCCCTTCAGTGATGTTAGTTATAAGCATTAAAAAACCGTCCGACCTGTGGGAATAGGTGGACGGTTTATTCGGAAATTTCGGAAATATGCTTTAACTCTTCAATTCTTTCTCGCAAGAATCCTGCTTGTTGCTCATGATATGCCAGCTGTTTATCAGCCTCAGTAATTAGCTGGCTGATAAGTTTCCCAGTGATTCTTTGAATTGACTCTCCTCCGAGGATAGCGATATCTGACTTGTTGCTATCTTCTCTACCAGCTCTGATCTGGTAAGTCCCATGCTCTGGGCTAATTGCTGAAAAAGTTCCCAAGCATCCGGGTTTACTTTCAAGCTTACTCCCTTGGTTTCTCGTCCTCTCGGTCTTCCCGTTCTCGCCATAGTTACTGTCCTGCATAATATTCTGCCTTCAATTATCGCATATCCGAAAATCCATTAATTAATATTGACATAGGATATCTAGATATGCAATATTGTGATTATTCGGACATCCAAAAATCCGATAGCTCCCACCCCACACCGGGGAGATTACCACATGGAGCAAGCACCCGTGCATTGTGATTGCGAGTATCCCGCACGGAAACACCCTGCACAAATCACCGGAGATTATGCGCTGATCACGAGTTGACAGCGCGGTGATTTTCTCATATCTGCAATGACCAATACCCAATGACCAATACCCAATGACCAATACCCGATGACCAATACCCGATGACCAATACCCAATGACCAACACCCAATGACCAACACCCAATGATCAGAAAAATTGAAGATACCTTAGAAACAATTTATGGTTTTGCCCTAGCTCACCCGCTAACATTTGGAACCATTTTCGTCCTCATAACCTTCTTGCTGTCCATCTTTCTTCCCTATTAGGAATAACAACCGCCAAGGGTCGAAGGAGGTGATGTCTAGAAGATAACTGTTAAATTCATTCCCAATTCTCCCATTGGGATTCAATTCGATGCAATCAGTTCTGTACTTATGTCGAGCCAGTAATAGCTGGTGGCTATTGCTGGTTTTTTAAACACTGGAGTTTGAACTATGAGCCATAAACAAGCCGCGCCCTGGGCTGTCTTCCGCATAGACGGCGCTACAAATCTTTTGCTGACAAGATTTAAAAAACGTAGCGACGCTGACCAATACGCAAAACTTCTCAAAACCAACACACCTTATAAATTTGAAGTGATTTTTGATATATGGAAGTGAAAACCATCACATACCAACGAGTGCTAAACCTCGGAAATTATGAAAGCAAGCGCTTGGAGATGACCATAGAAGTTGATGCACCGCAAAAGATTGCAGAGGTGGAATGCTCCAAATTAATGGAATCCGTTGAGTGGAAAATTCGGGAAGATGCTTCTTGTGAGATTGTCGAACATTTTAATGCTGCGAAACAAGAACTGTCTGACCTTTACCGAAAAATTGAAGAAGCAAAACAAGTATTGGCAGTAGTAATGGAAGGGATGAAGTCAGAAGAACCAGATACAGAAATCCTTTTTGACTCTGAAGTGAGTGAAGGAGGTGATTTTTAATGAAAACACACCCAAAAACACTTCTCCCCTACGACGAACGATATGCACTCATAGACAAGCGAATGCTATTAACTAACGCCGCTTGCCTCAATGCCATGTGTGATTTCATCAGCCGATTTACAGACAAAAACTCTGATGAAGTCGCGCACCTGTTCGGTGTCGCTGGCAGCAACCATCTGGATGGTTTAACAGACCAACAAATAAGTGACCACGTTAACTCACTCATTGCCAAGTCGTGGCAGATGGGTGAAAAACTAGCAATAAAAATAGACATCCAAAATGACTGAAATAACAGAAACTGAATTTCTCATGGATAAGCGTGACTTCGCGCTGAGTGCGGCAACACTTGGAGCCGCAGTTAAATTTATATGCCAAAAGCATGGACATTCCCCAGACGAGTGGGTCGAATTTTTTATCAAGATAGCTGAGGGAAAAGTTTCCCAGCAATCCCCAGGATTTATTGATGAGCTTGTAGACCAGTACTATATCGCTAGGCAGAACCACGCCCAGGCGATGACCATTAAGATTCATTAAAACCGCCTGATGAGCCGGATTAATTCGCCGGCGAAACGTGAGCCACGCTCACGTCGCGGACTGAGTTCGCAACACATCAGTTTAGGGCTTTGTACAAGAATTAAGCTCCTGTGGCTTTTTTCCATTCATAAGCTCGGTTGATGTGTTTTTAAAATGTGTCCCCCCAACACCGCAAATGTTGGGTATTGCTTTGAGACTGAATTAGGCTCGTTGGCCTTTGGGTGATTCACAAGCGCAACTGACACAGTTCACACCACCTAAGTGAAAACAAAATGACCAGAATTGTTGGGTTGGATGTTTCCAAGTCAAGTGTTTCGTGCTGCTTACTCACTGAAAAACCGAGTAACCCTAGAGAATTTTACTATGAATATCGGTTTCACAAGTTTGAATGTACTACAACCGGGCTTACTGGACTGCTGCTACTGAAGCCACAACTTGCACTACTTGAACCCACCGGGATGAATTACTCAAAATTTTGGGTAGAACATTTAACCCGCCTTGGTGTAGAGGTCAGGTTTGTTGGTCACAAACAGCTGAGGAATTACCGGGAAAATCATTTAGGTCTGCCAGATAAAGATGATGATGCCGATTCATTGGCGCTTGCCTGCTACCAATTCGACTATGGACAAGATTTGAGCCGGTTCGTTCAGGTTCGCGATCGCATCATTTCCAGAATCCGGGAATTGGTTCTTAGACTAAACCACCTTTCCAGAATTCAATCACCAATAATTAATAGGGCCAGACAAGATTTAGCCTGGCAGTTTCCAGAAATTGCACTTACTGTTTCAGTTCGCGGTGTTTCTGGAAAAGTGCCTCTAATGTGGGGCTGGCTGGCTGGGGAAAGGGATAGCAAAAAGTATGATCGCATTTACGCCACCACTGCCGGACTAGGGCTGACCGATTCGGTAAAGTTTCACGCGCAGCGCATTTGTAGTTTGCAACTAGAAGAACAATTAATTGAGGATGAATTATATACACTCATCATGGAGGAAAGATTCAGTATGTACCGTGAAGTCTTCCAGAATTTTAATTTTGGTGCCAGAGTGCAAGCTGTAATTCTCTCCCAAATTTACCCCCTAGAAAATTTCTTGGGTGAGGATGGTAAACCAGAAATCAAAATTCGCAAGGGCAGAAAATCCGGTAAACCAACCAAGCGCCACTTATCACTACGGCGATTCCAAAAGGCTTTGGGTGTTGCGCCTAGCATGGAATCTAGCGGAGATATTTCTAAATCTAAAGTTTCCGGCGGTTCTTCACTTTGTCGTCGAGCGCTCTGGCAGTGGGTGTTTAGTGCAGTTGAACCCGCCAAACGCCGCACAAATCCCATATTGAAAGAGTTGGGAGAATTTCTTGATGTTGAAAAAGCAGCTGGTAAACCAATTAAGCTGGCCCGAATGCGTGTAGCAGTCCGTGCTGTGAAGCTTCTATTTAAAATGCTGACCTAATTGGGGTGGTGACTGATGTGCCGAAACTTTGTTGTATCTACTGCAATCGGAATCAGTATGAAGGCTGGGGTGATAACAATAAAATTGTTACGAAGACAATAAAATTGTTGCAGATACTTTCCCCTGCTTAGAGACGACAAATTGTCTTGCCTGGCATTCTATTATTTCACTCAGTCACCATCATTAATCTACTAGACTGAATGGCACGAAGAACATAGAAAATTATGCCCCCGTTATATTTAGACACTCACCTGAAAGGAAGTGTGTGGAATATGTCACTGTAGCACTGAGTTAGTCAAGTAGTCTGGAAAACATTATTTGCTTGATACTAACAACACAAGTTTATATGAAGGATTAAGGATAACTGTTAAATATTGATGCAAAATCCGGATTTTTATTGAAATTACTGCGGAAATATTTAGATGATGTTTCTAACCTTTTAAATATTTTCAGGAGCAAATCAGGTGTTTTCTTCGACCTTAATCGCTGCTGTAACCACACCTTTGGAATGGAGTCCTACTGTTGGTGTGATTATGATTCTAGCCAACATCGTTGCTATTGCCTTTGGCAAATTTACCATCGAGTACCCCAGCGTTGAACCAGCCGTACCTTCAGCCAATTTCTTTGGCGGTTTTGGTTTACCTGCGGTACTAGCAACTAGTGCCTTTGGTCATATATTAGGTGCTGGTGTAATTTTAGGACTGCATAACATCGGCAGAATTTAATCCACCTTCTCTGCGAAACGCTGTGGGAATGTCTAATTTGTAATTACCACTCGGTCAGGATTTTAGGCATTTCCCATGAGTGGCTTATTCACGCCAACTTGATTGATTGTTTTTTTGTCTATATTTTATGAGCTAGAGAGTCACTTCTCTAGCTTTTTTTAATTATATCTGGGGAGTAGGG
>NZ_CAWQOY010000024.1:0-12029 GCF_963896525.1 Nodularia sp. LEGE 04288 | reverse complement strand
CCCCTGCCCCCCTGCTTCTTCTCCCTGATTGCTTGCTAAAATCTCTAACAGCTTCGTCTGCAAGGGGCTAGAGTCCTGGGCTTCGTCTTCAAATACTGCAAAAACTTGATTTTGCTCAATGCGACAGGCGCTGTCGTTTGCGAGGACGCGTAGGGCGGCTAAAATCATATCGTCATAGTCGATAAAGTCACGCGATCGCATGAAGTTTTGATATTGTTCATACAGTCCCGCCGCTACCCGTAAAATTCCATATTCATCTGTAGTTTTTTGACTCCACTCCCGCAGCTTCTCTGGCAATATTCCCGAACTTTTAGCTTCATGAATGACTGTAGTCGCCAAATCGGGTAAAACTTCGGTTCGCAACACTGACTGACGGCGTAATCTTTCTGTCTCTTCACCGTCAAATTGATGACCTTCAAGCAACCGAGAATAAGGTTCTGGATTGTGATTAATCCATTGTTCTACGGCTGTCCGAATAAAACGGTGGCTTTGGTTAGCTGTGATTAATGTGACATTTTCTAATTCTAAACCTGAGAAATTAGGATGTCGGCTAGCAATATTCAAAGCTAGACCATGCAGGGTATAGACAGCAAAGCCTGTGGGAGGTAAAGATAATTGTTTTAAGTAGTCACGAATTTTTAATTTAATATTGGCCGCTGCGGAACGCGTAAAGGTAACAACTATAATATGACGGCGAGAAGAAGGACGTGATTCAGCAGAGATTTGGTATTGACGGGCGATCGCGATCGCCACTGCTGCGGCCATCCCAGTGGATTTACCAGCCCCAGGAACAGCGGAAATAGCCAATGGGCCAGATTGCCAATCAGCCATTTGTTGTTGTCCTGGGCGTAGACTATTGCGGATGGACAAAATCTTTGATTGTAATTGTGACTGGAGAGACTCTTGAGGCACAGTAGCCGTAAAATGAGCGTCTGACATAAAGTTTTAGATTTTAAATGAAATTATCAAATCGCAGAATAAAGCAGAAAGTCATCTGTATTTATCTGTGGTTAATTATTTTTTGATGTCCCTGTGGTAATAAATTTTCCCAATGAATAAATAATGAGAAATCGCAAACCGTATCTACATTATCTAGGTTTAGCTGGTGCGATCGCACTTGGTGCTGTCTTGCGCTTTTGGCATTTAGACTTAAAACCTCTGTGGATGGATGAGGTAATTACTGCTATTTTCAGTTTGGGGAAAAATTACCATGATTTGCCCTTAGATATCTTATTTCCTCTGCAACGCGTCACAGAAATTTTTACTTTCCAGCCAGGGGTTAGCTGTAATCAAATTGCCGAAAATCTAGCTAATCAGTCTACTCATCCGCCGTTGTTTTTTTGTGGAATGTACAGTTGGTTAGGATGGATGACTCCCTTGGGTTCAGAGTGGGTGGCAAAATTGCGATCGCTACCTGCTGTATTTGGTGTGAGTGCGATCGCCGCAATTTATGGAATCAACCGCATTGCTTTTTACCCTGGATCGGGAATCATCGCCGCATTAATTATGGCTATTTCTCCCTTTGCTGTTTACCTTTCCCAAGAAGCACGCCACTACACTATGCCCATGTTCCTGATCAGTTTAGCCTTATTAGGACTAATACAAATTCAGCAGGATATTTTTGAGCAGCAACGCCTGAGACTTTGGGTGGTGATTTTATGGTCAATTGTGAATAGTATTGGTCTGTATGTACACTACTTTTTCATTTTGGCTTTCATTGCCGAAATTATCACATTAGTTGTCTTGATCTATTGGGGTAATATTAAAATACTGAAACAACGCCAAATTTGCCTGACTTTAATTATATCAATTAGTGGAATTATAATTAGTTTCCTTCCTTGGGTGCGGGTAATTTTCATTCATTTTCAGAGTGCTGAAACCAATTGGTTACCTGCTACCATGCACATCGCACCACTATATCAAACTTTAATTAGTTGGATATTAATGGTGATTGCTCTACCTGTGGAAAACCAGCCGCTGTTAATTACAGCTATCTGTGGCTTCTTGATGGTAACTTTTGCTATTTGGTTAGGGTGGCAGGTATGCCAAGGTTTAAAATTACTGTGGTTAGATAATATAACTCATTTAGCAACATTAACGCTTTTAAGTTTTACTATTGTTGTGTTAATTGAATTTTTTGCTATAGCCTATTTATTAGGTAAAGATATCACTATTATTCCCCGCTATAACTTTGTTTATTATCCCAGCTTTTGCGCTTTGTTAGCAGCTAGCATTAGCAAAATGCACAAGTCAAAATTGATCATTTTGCTCGTTGGTATGCTCAGTTGTATTTTTGTAGTTTCTAACTTAGTCTTTCAAAAGCCTTTCCAGCCTGAACAAACTGCCCAAAACATGAATCTAGAACCCTCTGTCCCTCTGATGCTGGTGGTGGGATACAACAATTACCAGGATGTGGCGTTGGGATTAAGTTTTGCTTTGGCATTAGAAAAAGTTAGGAGTAATACAAACGCGGCTGTTCCAGTTAATGTCAATAACTCCGATAGTTTTGCTTTCTTACACAAATCTCTTAATTCACCTGCTTTCTGGAACCAGCTTGATGAAATGCCAACACCAACAACATCTCAGATGAATTTATGGATAGTTGCTCCAGGGATGAGAAGACGTGATTATCCCCAGCAGGTGGCGCTATCTGGGGATGGTGTTTGTACTATAGACACGACACAACACTATCGCATAGGTATTCCCTATCAGCTTTATCGGTGCAAATAAAGATTAGCCGTTAGTTTTTTGACTTCCCACTCCCCATTTCCTACTTAATTATTCGTCAATTTGCCAGGAGTCTTTGCTGATCACATCATCGAAAATTTTCTTAGGACGCACAATGACAATAAGTCGCCCCAGCAGAGGAATTTCTGGTTCGGTTTCAAACCACTGAAAGTCTAATTCACCGTTGTGTTCAACAACGAAGTAGCTGGAGTCATCCCATTGGCGTTGCGCGCGATCTACAGCCACCATGACTGGTTTGGGCAGATTTTTTTCCTGATTGGGAAGGCGATCGCTACTACAGAAAATCGCTACGGGGTCTTCTGCACTCAATAATACTTGCCAACCTGGTAATGGAACCCAAGCCTGTTCGCCGGCAAACTTGACTAAACCAAATGGCTCAATGGTTTCTACCATCGGCACACTTTGCAAGTCTTGTCGTGTCAAGGGGAACTCGCCCACCACTGGGACAATGCGAGGCAATTCTTCTTCCGACTCAAATCGATAAAAAGGGAGAATGGGCGCTGAACGCTGAGAAACTACCGTAAAATCAACGAGTAACTGTTCAATTTGCTTCCTAGCTGTGGGCGTGTGAGCAAAACGTAAACCTTTAGCAATGAAACGCGATCGCTCTTGCAAATCTGTATATTGCCGTGCTAGTTTCCAAGCTTGATAAGCAACTGCATCCCCAGGATGGGCAGTAAAACCTTCTGGTAAACGTGGAAAACGAGAGAAATCTTTAATTGCTTTTGCTACTTCTCGCGCTTCCTCAAGATCGAGTTTGTGGATAAAGGTCAGTTCCGCCGCCGCAGCTCGTTCTTCGTGGGTCAGCAAGCGGAGTTCATACAAAACATCACTACCTCGTGTCGTGTAGTGCGATCGCGTGGCTTCGGAAGCACCACCTTCTGCTAAAGAATGATACACTTGGGAGCCAACAATTACCTGATTTTGTTGAATTGGCTCAAATCCAGTTTCCTCAAAAATTACCTGGGGATTGTAACCAGCTTTTTGCAAGGAGGCGATCGCTACTCCCCACTCCACCCAGGTACCTTGTTTTTGCCTCAGCTTGCGTAGTAACTCTTTGATTACATCGTCGTTAACAGCATTTTCAGGATTTTGAGCATTGTCAGATAAGTTAGTCATAATTCTGGCGTGGGAGCTTCAACTTGAGAGGGTGAGTAATTTTTCTTCAGGAAATCTTATTGTAATCTTTAATAGTTAACTATCTCTACGCCCCTCGCTGGCGGGTAAAAGCTAGGATGTGGGGGATTTTTCAGCTAGGTAATCACACACACAGTATAAAAAAGTTAATAAAGTATTTAAAGTTCAGTACAAAACAGGCTTGGAACTTTTGACTGCTAATGAGTAACATTTATTTGTACTCAGTAAGTGAGTATGGAAAAACCAAACTATATTACGACTCGTAAACACCCATGAAACCCTTACCAATGACCAATGATTTACCCTGAGCGTAGCCGAAGGGCAAAGGACAAATGACGACCACCGCCAGTTAACTTTATTTACGCCCACCTACTTAACCTAACTCTACCTAAGAAATTAAACTTACTCACAATAAGTTTCAACTATGCCTAATTACAGTCGTAAATTCACGCCAGGGCTGCTGGCTCTTCTCAATTAATCTTGGTACAGAATATAACATAATGGCTAATACTGATAGTAATTATCTCATGGATAATCCCATTGCTGAAACTCATACAAGTCCCGGTCAATTATCAACTTTGGCAAAGCCAACAAAACTCAAAATCCTTGTAGTTGATGATGAGCCGGATAATCTCGATTTGCTTTATCGCACATTTCGGCGGGAATTTAATGTCCTCAAAGCCGATAGTGGGATCAATGCTCTCAAAGTATTGGCAGCAGAAGGGGAAGTAGCGGTGATTATCTCCGATCAGAGGATGCCAGAAATGAAAGGAACTGAGTTTCTCAGCAAGACTGTGCCTCAGTTTCCAGATACTGTCAGGATTATCCTCACAGGATTTACGGATATCGAAGATTTGGTAGAAGCCATTAATGCCGGGCAAGTCTACAAATATATTACCAAGCCTTGGGACCCAGGAGAACTGAAAGCAGTTGTACAAAGGGCAGCAGAAACTTACGACTTACTCAAGCAACGCACAGAAGAATTACGCCGTGCTAATGCCCAAATGGCATTGCTAACTGTTTTAGTACAAGTAACTCAAGCAGATCATCGCTTAGAGGAAACTTTAACCCCAATTGCTACAGTGTTTAGTGAAAGTTTCTCGGCGGATAGCTGTATTTTGCAGCTAATTCAGGAAAATCAACTAGCAACTCAAGGTTTTTATTGTCGTGCGGGGACTTTAGAAAACTGGCTAGACCAAGACCCACTGACACGCGAAGCGATCGCCACAGGGCAAATGCAAGTTTCGTTAAATGTAGCCAAAGATGCCAAACTCGCTAATGTAAGTCACTACAAAGACACTGGTGTGCAAGCACATTTAGTTATTCCTATTACCTACCGCCATCATATATTAGGGATTTTGTCACTCCAGTGGCAACAACCTTGCTGTTTGCGAGAAGATGAATTGAACCTCATTCGTTTATCAGCAGAACTGGTAGCCATCTGCTTTGCAGCAGCCAGGAATTTTTGACACTCCCCGGCGTGAACGCACGAGGATTCTATTTTCACAATTGGACTTCTTGCCTCTTGGGTATCAGCTTTGTGAGGTTAGAGACAACAGCAATCAGTTCAGATGGTTCAATTGGCTTGGCAATATGTATCTGGTAACCAGACAACAGGGCGTGTTGACAATCTTCTGGTCTGGCGTATGCGGTCAGCGCTGCGGCTGGGATATTTTTACTCGTTTCTGAGCCAAGCGTCCTGACTTTCTGTATAAACTGATAACCATCTTCCTCTGGCATTCCAATATCACTGATCAGGATATCTACCTGATTATCCTCAAGTATTTCTAGTGCTTGGCGTGCAGATGCAGCAGTGATTACTTCCGCCTGGCATTCCTCAAGTACAACCCTGATTAACTCACGAGTATCTGGCTCATCATCCACCACCAAAATTATCACATCCTCAAATGTTGAATTAACCACTGCGCTCATAAATGTATTCGAGTCACAGTCTTCTGGCTTCAGCACCATCAATGGCAACTGAATAATAAACGTAGCTCCCTGACCATGACTCGGATTCTTCAACCTGACAGAACCGCCGTGAAGTTCAACCAGGTGTTTCACAATAGCCAGTCCTAGCCCTAAACCACCGTGATTTCGTGTTGTGGAGGAGTCAGCTTGCCTAAACCTGTCAAACACATAGGGTACAAACTCTGCCTGAATACCTGGGCCTGTATCACTCACACTAATTTCAATGTAGGCTTCTACAAGCTGCAAAACTACTTCTACTCTGCCACCCTTCGGGGTAAATTTAATCGCGTTAGACAGCAAATTCCAAATGATCTGCTGTAAGCGCACCGGATCACCTGACACATTACTAGCGAGAGGATCAAGAACCGCATCAAGGCGAATGTTCTTGGCTTGTGCCGACAAATAGACAGTCTCCAGGGCAGATTCAATCACCGAGATCAGATCAACACACTGTACATTAAGTTTGAGTTTCCCAGAGATCATGCGGCTCATGTCTAAAAGATCATCAATCAGTTGTACCTGAGAACGGACATTACGCTCAATCACCTTGAGTCCATGTTCTATCTTGGCCTGATCCATCTTGCCTGGACGCAGCAGATGCGACCAACCGAGAATGGCATTCAGTGGTGTCCGCAACTCGTGGGAGAGCGTCAGTAGAAATTCATCTTTAAGATGGCTAGCGCGTTCGGCTTCTCTGCGCGCAAATCTTTCACTTTCCAAAATGTGGGAACGCTCTTCCTCAATCTGTTTTCGCTCAGTCATATCACGGGCTATTTTTGTAAAGCCACGCAGCGCTCCTGTGTTTTCGTATATGGGTGCTAGTACACCGTCAGCAAAAAATCTGCTGCTATCTTTACGTAAGTGCCAGCGCACATCTTCGGCTCGGCCGGTTTTTGCCGCTTTGCTCATTTCTTGGGACGGAGCGCCAATTGCTCTATCTTCGGCTGTATAAATAATGCCGAAACTTTGCCCCAAAATCTCATCTTCTGTATAGCCAAATAACCTCTCGGCTCCAGTATTCCAAGTGCTAATGTATCCCTCTGTGTTGAGGGAGAAAATGGCATATTCCTGAACACTCTCCACCATCATCCGTAGACGTTCCTCTGCATCCCGTTGCGTCTCTTCTATCTGCTTACGCAAAGTCACATCGCGCCCAATTCCATATATTCTAGCTTCTGCCAAGGCGGGATAAATCGTCCATTCCAACCACCGATAAGAACCGTCTCTACACTGGAAGCGGTTCTCTAAGGAGTTTATGGGGATGCCTGTTTTACACTCCTCTACTGCGTTCAGGGTGACTAATCGATCATCGGGGTGCATGAACTCTATAAAGGGTTTTGATAGAATCTCTTCAGCGGAACGCCCAATTAGTTTTTCAAAGGCTGGATTAACTAGTTTGAAATAGTTATCGAACCCTAAAATATACAGTGCATCAAGGGAGAGTGTGAAAAATTGTGCTTCAGGTATCATACGAAAATGAATACGGACCTACCGATTTGTATAGTCCTGAATATGTGAGGATAAATAATCACCGCAACAGGTGATACTACCATTTGTGATGGTAGCCGCCATTATGGCGTTTCCACATATCCCAATGGAATGATGTCAAAGCTAGCTTCACCTGAATTTGGATATATTTTTAGTCGGAACTCTTAACCAATGAATCAAGAAATTCGCGATATTTTTGACCGTATTGCTCCAGTTTATGACGAGTTGAACAATTGGTTGAGTCTGGGACAACATCGTATATGGAAGGAAATGACAGTCAAATGGAGTGCAGCTCAAGCAGGAGATACTTGCCTAGATTTATGCTGTGGAAGTGGTGATTTAGCCTTTCGTTTGGCTAGATATACCGGAACTATGGGACAGGTGTATGGTGTGGATTTCTCGCCGAACCTACTAGCAGCTGCTAAAGAACGTTCCCAAAGCCAGTATCCCCAACCTGCCATTTCTTGGATAGAAGCCGATGCACTAAATTTACCCTTTGATGATAACTTCTTCGAGGCGGCGACTATGGGCTATGGTTTAAGAAATGTTACAGATATTCCCCGCAGTCTGCAAGAATTACATCGCGTTCTCAAGCCTGGCGCTAAAGCGGCAATTTTAGATTTTCATCGTCCCAGAAATCCCCAGCTTCGAGCTTTTCAGCAATGGTATTTGAGTAGTATAGTTGTACCACTTGCTCAACGGATGGGTTTAAAAGAAGAATATGCTTATATTAGTCCCAGTTTAGATCGTTTCCCCTCTGGGCAAGAGCAAGTAGAGCTAGCCCGTCAAGTTGGTTTTACATTGGTTACACACTACCCCATCGCGAACGATATGATGGGAGTGCTGGTAGTCAGTAAATGAGTCATGATTTAGGAGTTTTGCATTAAACTCATCACTCATCACTCATCAATCCTTATTTTCTTAATTTTTACTTTGGATTGGTCTCAAATTTGGTTTTATTTATTACCCCCGGTGCTGGGTGGCATTATTGGCTATTTCACCAATGACATAGCCATAAAAATGTTATTTCGCCCCTATAAAGCAATTTATATAGCTGGGCGAAAAGTACCATTTACTCCTGGATTGATTCCTCGCAACCAGGAACGTTTGGCGAAGAACATTTCTAATACAATTATGGGGTCGTTACTGACTCCAGGCGAATTGCAAAATTTGGCGCGCCGTTTGTTACAAACAGAACGCGTACAATCTGCAATTTTGTGGTTATTGCAATTGGCAATTGAACAAATTAAAGTAGAGAAAAATGAGAAAAGCGCCAAAATTGTGGCGGGAATTTTGCGTGATTTGTTAGGAGAATCATTTCCGCGGTTGTTGAAAGTTTTGGCAAGGCGGGAAGATTTTTTAGAGGCGCAGATCAATCAAATTTTTGACCAGGTATTGCTGGAATTACAACTGAGTGAAGAACAATCTACAAGGCTCGCTGATTGGTTAATCCAGGTGGTTTTACCCCCAGATGTATTGCGGCAGGTAATTATTGATTTTTTGACCGATCGCACTATTCAAACTATTGATGAAAGCTTTCGCGAAAAGACGAGTGGTACTTATTGGGTAGTCGCAAATTTATTTGGTTTACGTAATACTCTGACCAGGCTGAGAACTTTTTGTTTGGACGATAAAGATGCTACCAATGCTCGTCTAGAGGAATTGATTCAAGTTTTGCAGATGCGCGATCGCCTGAAAAGAGTTCTACTAGATTTATCATTACAAAACCTGCCCGTTGGGACAGTGCGCCAACTGCGAAAGACTACACGCGAAAGTGTGCGTCATTATATCCAGTCCAGTGGTAGCGATTTACTCCAAGGATTGACTGATTCTGTTAATTGGGAAAATATAGCCACATTATTACTGAATCGTCTCAGCGCTTCACCTGTTCTGAGTTCTTCCTTAGAAGTTGTCAGTCAAGAGTTAGCTCAAATTTTAGAAAAATATTTAGAAAAAGATTTAGAAAAAATTGTCGCACAGGTAATTCCTATATTATCGATAGATCAGGTGATTGTTGACCGGGTAAAATCAACTTCACCTGCTGATTTAGAAGCTGCAATTGAGGGAATTGTCAAAAATGAATTACAGGCAATTGTCACTTTAGGTGGTGTGTTGGGTTTTATTATTGGGTTATTCCAGGTAGGATTTTTATTATTTACGCAAGCTTAGTTTTTATGATCATTTCAGCAGCGATCGCCTAGTTTAAAATTTGTTCTAAATCCAGCACAAAACCAGGTAGTATATCCTCTCCAGACAAACTGCTGGGAGCTTGTAAAATCTCGACAGCTTGTCCTGGGCGGTAAATTTCCACCCGTTGGTTCTGAGGGTCAATTAGCCAACCCAGGCGCACGCCATTGTCAATGTATTCCTGCATTTTGTGTTGTAAAGTTTGCAAGCTGTCTGAAGCAGACCGTAATTCTACGGCAAAATCAGGAGCCATTGGTAAGAATCTCGCAGGATTTGGATTTAGGGCTTCTAATCGTTCCCGACTCACCCAGGATGCATCAGGAGAACGGTTTGCACCATTGGGAAGTTTGTAACCTGTTGAGGAGTCAAAAGCTAAACCTGTACCATCAGCATCAGCCCAATTACCTAAACGTTGTGTCAGTCTACTATTACGATTTCCGCTTTTCCATCCCGTGGGGGGCATAAGAATCAGTTCTCCCTCTGCTGTGCGCTCAAGTCGCAAATCTCGATTATTCTGACAGAGTTGGAAGAACTGTTCATCTGTTAAATCAATAGCGGGGCTGAGGTTAAGAATTAGGGCAGTCATATTTGCCTGTTAATCTTGATGAATTTAGCCTAGCATTTACCAATCACGGTAGAGCTTTTCGGCATAAAACATAATTTCTTCATTTGGTAGTCTAATTTTTGGTTGTTGTCGGGGGTAAAGGCTTTCAATAGTATTGGTATCTTGTGCAACAACTGTAGACACAGCTCGTAATAATGAATTTTTCAGCAGCAACTTTGACCAAGGACTTATCCCCTGAGCATATAACAACACAAATGTTTTAGTGATTGTTTCTGTTACTGGGTAAATAATATGAACTTGAGCAATATTACTAATGGGTGTTTTAGCGAATAAAACCGTAGTGGAAGGAAAGGCGTATTCAAATATATTATTTAGTGTCTTGGGTAAAATTCCCAAAACTGGGTTTTTGATAATTTCTAGTAGGGTGTTGTTAGCTCGTTTAATTTCTTGTTTTACTTGAGCGTAGTAACCGTTTTCTTTGAAAGAACTCACATTACATTCTGTAATTCTAAATAATTCTTTATGAGTACCGTTTTGATGGTTATAGTCATAGTTAACCATTAAGCTACTCAAAAAGTCTCCCTGCATATTTGTTTCTCCAGCCACTCCGATAAATTCGTATGTATCGACAATTTTTTCGTGCAAATTGGGAATAGGCAATCTTGGCTCAAATCCGCCATAAGTCCAGATACAATCATTGCTAATAATTAGCTCTAACGGCTCGGTAATTGGCTGAGTATCTTTTTGATTTCCTTGAGATAGTCTGCCTTGACTATCAAATTCTAAAGCATGAAAAGGACAAGTAATAGTATTTTTTTCTTGACAAATCCAGCCATCTGATAAAGGTGCTTGCATATGTGGACAGATGTTGTTCAGGGCAAATACTTCACCTTTTTGGTTTTGCCAAATAACATAATCATTTCCATTTAAAGTAATTTTTTGGGGTTGATTAATTCCCAGAATTGATTTATGAGCAATCAACCAAGGTGCGCCCGGTAAAATTGGTTTCATTTCGCTGTCCAAATTATAAAAAATATCCCTAAATTGCTTGTGGAGCCGGCAAAATGCCCGCTAATTATGCGGTGTTTTTGCTTCAGCTAAATGGTGTAAGTTAGGTAACTAATTTTTTAGTTAACAATTAATCTAATAAATTTGATCATTTATGTCAACTACTAACCAAATTTTTAGTTAAGATATCAGTCGTTAGTATGATGGTGAGCCGTGGGTCGTTCAACACAGTCAAAACTTTCGTCTAAAAAACCGCGTCAGGTGCGCGATGCAGAGGCGACAAAAAAGCAGATTCTCGATGCAGCAGAAGCAGAGTTCTCCAGAAATGGACTTAGTGGGGCGCGGACAGAGGCGATCGCTAAAGGTGCAGGAGTCACCACAGCGATGATTTACTACTACTTCCAGAGCAAGGAAGGCTTATATAAAGCGGTTCTGCAACGTCCGGTAGTGGAAATGTCGTCAGGGGTTCAACAGCTAAATCTGGAGCAGTTTCCAGCCGATGCAGCCTTGGAAATCTTGATTAAACAGGTGATTGCTTACCAAGCGGTGCATCCACAACGGGGGATGCTGTGGTTTCAAGAAGCGAACCAAAATCAAGGCAAATATTTTAAATTGGGGAATTGGGAAGAAAATTTCGGGTACGTGATCACAATTTTAGAACGGGGAATGGCTGAGGGTTGTTTCCGTCAGCTAGATACTTTTTTGGTCACGCTGCAAATTGCGGGAATTTGTAATTTCTATTTCAACGCCCACGAAAACCTCAAGCATATTAGACCAGATTTGCAACTGCTGTCTCCAGAAATGATAGAGCAGTACACTGAAGAAGCGGTGAATTTGATTTTGGCGGGTGTGCGAAAGAGTAGGGAGTAGAAGAGGCAGGGGGGCAGGGGGCAGGGTGCAGGGGGGATTATGAATTCCCAATGAC
>NZ_CAWQOY010000023.1:0-13023 GCF_963896525.1 Nodularia sp. LEGE 04288 | reverse complement strand
TCGCTAACCTTTCTAAATTCACATTTTTAATTGACTGTAAGATGTTCACCACAATTTGGAGAAACAGGTATTCTGCTAGACTCAATTGACTTTTTAAGTGCTTTTGATAGAATAAAGGTATCATTATAATTAGATAGGTCTTATTGACAATTCCTGACCTATCTTTTTTTACCATAAATCGTTACATTGTTTACACTGTCTTGTTTTCAGCCTTGTTTGTCGCCCCGTCAGGAATATATATCATTAATTACTGATGCTAACGGTATTATTAAAAGTCGTGTTTATCCTGGTTTATGGTTGGATGTAGCTGCATTATTAAGAGGGGAAATGACACAAGTTTTAGCAATTTTACAGCAAGGGTTGAACTCCCAAGAACATCAAGAATTTGTGCAACGGTTATCAGAAAAATCTTAATACATCAATCATTCAAAATAACAAGTAGTATAATTATTTAATTAGGGCTATATCGAGGTAAAAATTATGACTCAAATTCCTGTATCTGAAGCATCTCAAAATTTACCAGAATTGATTGAAGCAGCGCTTTCAGGTGAGGAGATCATCATCATGAAGGAAAATTTACCAGTTATCAAGTTAACTCCTGTAGCTCCTGTAAAACGCCGTCGTCAGCCTGGAAGTGCGAAGGGTTTAATAACCTTGTCTGAGGACTTTGATGCACCTTTAGAAGATTTTCAGGATTATATGTAATGATGTTTTTACTAGATACACATACTTTTATCTGGTATGTGATGGATAATTCAAGACTGAGTAATCAGGTAATAGAATTAATAAATGATGAAAATAATCAAATTTTTGTCAGCGTAGTTAGTCTCTGGGAAATAGCAATCAAGCAAAGTATAGGTAAACTTACTTTTAATCAGCCCCTGCCATTTGAGATATTTATCACCCAGCAACTTCATTTGAATAATTTCAGTTTACTTGATATCAAAATTAGTCATGTTGCTGTGATCTCATCATTACCCTTACATCATCGTGACCCATTTGATAGATTGTTAATTGCACAGTCTATAGTGGAAAATATACCATTACTGAGTGCAGATCAGATTTTTGATGCGTATCCAATTCAACGTTTGTGGTAGGTAGCAGTCAATTTCTACCAGAAGATCAATGAACAAAATGCACCAAAAAAACTTAGCATTATTTAATAAGTCCTAATCAACGATAATTTTATGAGTTATTACATTGCTCCCCGCTTTCTAGACAAACTTGGCGTTCACATTACCAAAAATTTCTTGAATCTACCTGGTGTTCGAGTTCCTTTGATTTTAGGGATTCATGGACGTAAAGGCGAAGGTAAGACATTTCAGTGTCAGTTAGTCTTCGAGAAAATGGGTATCGAAGTGACTCACATCTCCGGTGGAGAATTGGAAAGTCCCGATGCTGGCGACCCGGCGCGGTTGATTCGTTTGCGTTATCGCGAAACCGCAGAATTAATCAAAGTGCGTGGCAAAATGTGTGTGCTGATGATTAATGATTTAGATGCAGGTGCGGGACGCTTTGATGAAGGTACTCAATATACTGTAAATACTCAGTTGGTAAATGCCACACTGATGAATATTGCGGATAATCCTACTGATGTGCAGTTACCTGGAAGCTACGATTCTACACCTTTACATCGTGTCCCGATTATTGTCACAGGGAATGATTTTTCTACTCTCTACGCGCCGTTAATTCGGGATGGACGGATGGAGAAATTCTACTGGGAACCAGATAGAGACGATAAGGTGGGGATTGTTGGCGGAATTTTTGCAGAAGATGGACTTTCAAAACGGGAAGTGGAACAGCTCGTTGATACTTTTATTCATCAGTCTATTGACTTTTATAGTGCGTTGCGATCGCGTATTTATGATGAACAAGTACGTGAATTTATCCATAAAGTAGGTTTTGAGCGTGTATCATTGCGTATCGTTAACAGCGCCGAGAAGCCCCCAGAGTTTAAAAAGCCAGATTTCAGCTTGTCTAACCTGATCGAGGCTGGTAACTTGATGGTGGGTGAACAACAACGAGTGGAAACTTCTCAATTAGTTGATGAATACAATCGACTGAATCGAGGGAGTCAAAATTATCAACCAGCACCATCTGCGCCTGTGACACCCAGCAATGCTTCCCAACCACCTAAAAACGGGAATGGATTTCAGACACCAAAAGCATCAAATACCCATTTAAGCCTAGAGACACAAGAACAAATTCGCCAAATTTTAGCTCAAGGTCACAGAATTAACTTTGAACACGTAGATGAACGTCGTTTCCGCATGGGTTCTTGGCAAAGTTGCGGTACAAATCAGATTAATGCTGAGTGGGATGCAATATCAGCTTTAGAAGGTTATCTAGCGGAATATCAGGGTGAGTATGTGCGCTTGGTAGAAATTGACCCGAAAGCTAAACGGCGGATTGTGGAAACGATTATTCAGCGTCCGAATGGTAGAAATTAAGCAAAGGTGCGAGTTTTTTGCTTCTGGTAGACGCGCCTCGGCTGATTCTAAAGCCCTGAAGGGTATAGCTGCGCTTACCGTGGTAACCTTGCGAAGCAAAGAGGAATAAAGATTTTTTCTCTAAATCTAGTTGCTCAGAACCATTTCGGGAGGGGAGTTCCAAATCCCCCTCTCTCCCCTGTTTCTGCGGTCGGTCACTTCCGTAGGGGTTAATTAACAGCTACTAGGGACTTCCAGAAAATAAATTATCCAATTTACTCAGATAATATTTTGTTTTCTTCCCCCTGCTCCCTGCTCCCTGCCTACCCAGTGATGGGATATTTTTTTAGTTTGAAGTCCCCTATTATCCCCGCACTAGGGTGGTTGGATTTAGTTAAAAGTCAGAACTTCACCCACCCGCATGGATATTATATGGAACCATTATCCCTAGAGCGAATTGAGCATATTTATCATAAATATCAAAGACCAGAGGTGTTTATTATCAATAAATCTAAGACATCTAGGGAAGGTCTAGAAAAGTTTTTACAAATTACATAATTAGATATCTGGTGAGAAATAATGTACGGAAAAATCCTCGGACGTACAGAAAGCCGAAACCGAGAATCACTAAAGTTAAAATGCTACCGCCAAAGTACAATATTAGTTTTTTGTTTGCTTCCTTAAGTTTGGAGAAATTTTTCGCTTTCGGGGTCATATTTGGCCAGTGACACGTTTTGCCAATTGGGATAATCTAGATTCTCCCAAACAACTACTCAGGCTGACCAATTTTCGCGGAAGTCAGCGTACAAACTTAGTCCACCGTCTACAAATAAAGTTTGACCTGTGATGTAAGCGGCATCATCTGAGGCTAAAAAAGCTACGGCTGCTGCCATTTCTTCAGTGGTTCCCGCACGACACATGGGAATATGACTTTCCACAGTTGCCTTTTTTTCTGGGTCATCTATCCAAGCTTGATTGATTGGTGTGACTGTCGCTCCTGGTGCTACGGCATTGACGCGGATACGTCGATGAGCGTATTCTAATGCTAGGGTTTTAGTGAGGTTTTCCATTCCACCTTTGCTAATGGAATAACTTAGATATGTAGGTCTGGGAATAATTTCGTGAACACTGGAAATATTGATGATTACCCCGGAATGGTTCTGGGATAAAAGATGTTTGATAGTTTCACGGGCGCAGAGGAAAGCACCCCGGAGGTTAACTGCCAGGACTTGATCGAAGTCTGCGGTAGTCAGTTCGTGGGATGGGCATTCTGTTTGAATGCCGGCATTGTTAATTAGAATATCTAAACTGCCAAAGGTGTCAACTACACTGTTGACCATTGTCACAATGTCTGATTCTTGGGAAACATCGCCCTGTACTAATAGCGATCGCATTCCACAATTTTCGATGTCTTTACAGGCTTTTTCTACTGCCATTGCTTCCGTTTCCGCCCCGGATTCTGGGGTTTTACGGTAGTTAATTGCTATATTACAGCCTTCTTGGGCCAGTTTCACTGCGATCGCCTGACCAATGCCTGAAGTTGCACCTGTAACTAAAGCATTTTTGCCTTGTAATCCTTTCATGGTGAAATTGTTCCGTATTAAGTGAGAGACTAGGAACTGGGGAAGAAGAAAACAAAACCAATGTTCTGTTTCTTCTGCGTCCCTCTGCCTATTCTCCCCAATACCTAGCCTTTTAACTTCTACTATGTGGTACTAGTACAGCACGGTGTAAATATGCATACCCTTGCTAAAAATTGCAAATTTCAAAATAAAAGCCTCTTGACTTTTGACCCTTCGACTGCGCTCAGGGTAAACTTTTGACTTCCGCTCAGCGGGGGTGCTATTTTTGTAAATTAGGTGGTACTTCTTCGGGGATGACAAAAAGAGACGAGACAGCAACAGATTGAAGGATTCCTGACTACTTTTCTACTCATACACTACTCAATCGCGCTGCTATTCCCGTCGGGGATAAACCAATATATAAAATACTGTATATTGGTTTATCCCTCGCAAAATGCCTCCATTCATGGATACAAAGCCAGAAATTTTAGAATTAGCCATAGGACAAACAGTTTACTACCACGACGGAGTGATGCAGGAATACGTATGTTCAGAGCTGATAGCAGTAGACGAGGAGCTTCAGTTAGTGAGGCTCCTTCCATTCCCCGGATGTACCTTAATCCGGACATTCTTGATTCTTCCGGCGGATGAAATTTTAACCGAAGACGATTTTGCATAGCTCATGCTTTGTAAACCACATTTCGCCTCTTCCCGGTAAGGTCTACCAACGCGATAGTATCCGTCCCATTACCGATCGTAATCGTAGCTTCTGTGAAAGTCACCTTACCTGTCTTCTGTCCCACTGTGGTTACTTCTATTTGCTTGCCTAGCACGGTCTTGGTTACTGATTTTTTGACCGCACCAGTAGGCTTAGAACCTACTCTAAAGCAATCGTTATCCATTTTATGCCCCTGTATATCCAGTACCTTATTAATGATTTGTTTGGCAGTTGCGGCATCACCCACCCATAGATTGAGTCCATACCCTTTACTGGGATCTTGGTAGGTAAAAAGATTTGTACCTTTATTGATTTTGTAAGCTGGGGTAGCAAATTCAGTATGAATCTTAGTTGCCAATTGTTTGATATATCCATCGGCTTTAAAATCATCCTCCGTCTTCCCCATCAGCCTGAAGCTAATTTGCATGGCAAGGGGATTGTTAGTAGCTACTTTTTTGCCATTTGCACCAGTGCCAATTATCCTATCTTCTTTTTTTTCATAAAACTTTAAGAATACCCTTGGCAGCAGCGATCGCACAGGTTGTTCGCCATCTGTACCATAAATGATGCCCAGGTCGCGATCGCCCATCACCTGATAAGTTGTTAGCGCTGATGTTACTTGGTTTCTTAATTCAATGCCAGAACCAGCAAGTATAACCCTTTGGTCAGGGACTAACCTGTTAGGTGTTACCACTACTACTCGCTGATTTTCTACCGCTATAACTTCATCTAGCTTTTGCTGTGCTATCCACTGGTCTGCCGTACTAGCAGCAACAAATCCAGCTTCCCAGAAACCTTCATAGGCTTCTTCGTCAAATTCTTCCCAGAAGTTTTTCCAAGCTGGGCTTTTAATCTGATCGTAACTTTCCTCTTTCTTTGATGCGAAAGACCATGCAGCGGTTCCATCAGCGCCCCAAGCTTTTATAGCTTTTTCTTTATCATCTCCAAAAATTTTACCAATCAATTTCGATTGGCTTTTTATCATCTTGCGGACAGTAGTAAACGTAGCTGTAAAAAAAGTCTTTATAGCTAATATACCCACACTAGACATCAAGTCTTTAAGGTTATCCACCAACTCATCAATGCCACTAGCAGACACATCCTTGATTACTACTGCTGCTAGTGCTGGATTGAATTTATATGCTGCTATACCAGCAATAGTGCCGCCGGTAAAATAGCCTACAGCATTCCCCAGCGTCGCCCCAAGCTGTCCTGCTATTTCAACCTGCAATGCCTTTATTTGTTCTTCTAGCTGCTTGTCTGTGCTGTTCCAGTTGAAGTTATACAAAAAATCAAAAGTACGCTTAGCAAGCCCCAACATACTACTGATATTAAAGTCTAATTTTGAAAGCCCAGCAACTATAAAGTTTTTAAGCATTCCAGAGCCTTTAATAACAAAGTTGATAATGCTAGTTAAGGTTATTTTTCTTTGTAGTGCGCTGATGACTCTCTTGCCAATTTTTGCCCGTGTAGTTCTACTAAGTAAACTACTGACAGGTATACCGGACATATTAAAAGTCTCCTAATTTTCTAACTTTGGGACGCTCATCTTTATCTTTTCCGTATGGCTTACCCTTGTCCCCTGATGGTGTTTGAGGCAAACCGGTATATCCGTCCTCGACTTCTTCAGCCCAATCTTTGAAATCTTTATCGGTATTTTTATCTAATTCTTCTGATAACTTTTCAGGGTCAGTAAGTAACTTTTTAATTTGTGCAGCAGCCTGCACACCATTCTTCGCTAATTTCACGAAATTTTGAGCATTCCAACGCTGTACCATCTGAAGAATAGGCATTAAATAATCTTTAATGTCCTTCTTATCCACATTCTCATACGAATAGTAGTTTATCTCTTTGTCCATTAATAGTTTTGCAAAATCAGCCTCATCAGGGTTAAAAGTAAGCGTTATGGTTTTCTTCTTTTTATCCAACCTATAGCCTAAAAATTCGGCGTTCGCTAGACCTATATCTACGGCTACCTGTGCAGCTTGTTTAGCAGCGCCGGCTTCTATCATTCCCTTTAAGGATGCTTGCAAGGTTACTTCACTTTCACGTTTTAGCACTACCAATAGTCCCACTACCTCTGCTAACGTTTCTGCAATATTAGGTAAGGACATCACCAATTTCTGATTACCTGTATCGGTAAAATCAGAATCTTCTACTTCTATCTCTATCGGGAATTGTCCCGCTAGTGCATCGGTTTGTTTACCGTGCCAAGAAAGAAATTCTGTCAGGCTTTTAACTTGCACAGGTGACGGGTTAGTAGATACTAGCGAGTCAGGAACACTAACTGGTAAAGTACCTATTCTTTGAAGAATTAGCTTAAGTAATTGATCATTCTGTGGACAGCAAGTCATGGGTGGCTTAGGTGGTGGAGGTGGATCGTAAGGGTCGCCATAATCTACGGAAGTCCCATAGCATTGTGTGAAAAATCCAAATACTGTAAAAGCTATAGTGCTATCTGTGTTATTGGATGAATATATATATTGTGGGTCGCCTGAGTCGAAAAATCCAGTAGTAGTAGCACCTGTAAACGGATTTAAACTACTAGGATTATTAAAGTCTCCATCATAGAAAAGTTTAGCAAAGTCCCCTATATAAGCTGTAAAAGTTTCACCTATACCACGAGTGACTACACGCCACTGCCTAGTATTAGATCCAGTGGCAAGACGTTGTGCTATATAGTCTCCTTCATCATAAGAACCTAGTGTACTTTTAGTAATTTTGTATGTAATAGATTGGGAATCAGAAAATTGTACTTTCTTCCAAATGTTAGACCACGGTAATGTCTCTTGTGTTGTCCACCCCTGAATGCTCCAATTAATAGAGATCAGTCCATAAGTATCGCCATTGTTATCATATAGAGGATACTTTACGGATTGAAGAGTTCCAGTAGTCTTAAATTCCCTACTGCTGAATGTTAGCGGAAATGATTCTACATATTGATGGTTCAATATTGGAATTCTGATTATTAGAATGTCTCCCTCGCATTTTAGATCAGGAGGTGGTGCATTAGGGTTGCCGGATGGAGGTGGTATGGGTGGCGGTTGCGGCGGCGGACATGAAGGATTTTGTATTATAAAAGGGGAATCAGTATAAAATTTTTCCCCAGGATTAACAGGACTTTTATAATACTTTGCGACAACCATTGTACATCCATCTGTGTACACGTCATAAGACGGAAATATAGGTATTGATGGAGGCGATAAGGATAAACTTAATTTAATAGGTTTAAAAGGTGTAACAGGATATTTAGCATTAATCATAATCCATTTATCCGGGGAATGGTGCGATAGGAACTACGGCAGGTGTTTGTATGCTACCTATGCTTAGCCTTAGTTCATCTACATACATACCACTGCCGAAAATATTGCCTAGTTTTACTCCGGTTGCAGTTCCGTATGAGATAGCACCAATACTGTAATCAGCACTTGCTTTTACTCCATTGACATACATTTTCATGAAAGTTTCCTCGCGAATTATAGATACAAAATTCCATTGACCGATCGGGCATGGTGATGTAATTCGCAAAGTGGAATCATAGAAATTTATACTATTGTTTGTTGTGTAAATAATGATGTCTGTCCCACTATTTACATCTATCAATAGGAAATTTTTTTGCGATGTATTGCTGATATAGCACCAAAATTCTATGCAAAAGTTATCTGTACCTAATGCTAGGCTAGGCGTACTAGGAATTTGGATGCCATTACTTACTGAATCGTAATGAAAGGCAGCAGATCCAAACTTAACCGGACTCGACACGAGCTTAGGGCTTGCAATAGCATTAACTGTATTCCCCTTGGCATCATTAAAATTACCATCAAAGTGCATCAATAGTTTGACGGCAGGATCATTTGTTTGCCCTGGTAAGGCATTCTGGGCGCTACCTAATGCATAGGCTTTGATATTAGCTGCTGTATTCTTAAATGCTGTATTGCCTCTGATAACGATACATTCATCTGTATCAGTGATATCTGAAATTAAATAGCTTAAATCAGCTACATTCAATCCGGCATTTTCTAGTGATTCATTTATTGGATAAATAGGCATATTTTTATATTTATTTGTTATGGCTACCAGAATTTCACTGATAGCCGTAGATTAATTACACAAATTCAGTAATTTGTGGTGCTGCTGTTCCACTGGCAACAATCCCGAAGATCGCGCCAGTATAGATCGGTCGTGGCATCTCGTAAAATGTTCCGTCAGGGATGCTAAACCAATAATTGCTAGCACTTACTGTATTAGCAGTTCCCACAAATATTGTCTGTCCTGTTTTGTTCTCAATATTAAATCCTTTCCTGTTTGCATTGGCAGCACTAATTGAGGTGGCAGTAGCAGCTACAGTGATTGATAGTTTATTTGCCGTAGTGGCAATCGACTCACTTGTGGTTACAGCTACAGATTGAATAGATATCGGCATTTGATTTTTCCTTTATTGAAATTCGCGAACTTTGACCGATACATTGCCTGATTGAGATATCAGATATATGGCATCGGTAATAGCAAAATTTGACTCATAGAAACCTTGTGGCTTTATAGTGGCTAAAAATGATTCCGGTGATACATTAGATGCAATATCCAGAAACACATCTGTAGTGCCTGGATTGTATACAGTAAAACCACTGCGTTGTGCATTGCTTTGCATTACTAATGTAGATGTATCACTATTTATATTTGCATCTCTGTTGATGCCTTCTGATATCTTTTCTAATGCAATAGTACGGATTAAATCAGCAGTGATATTAACCCTATCATTACCTTGCAGCAAGCCATATCCTACATCTTGAATTTGCAAGCCTAGCATGGCATTGTCACCTAGCTGAAAATCCCCCAAAGGAAATTCTCTGTATGGTGCAGGTGATGGATTCAATAAAGATATCATCCCAATTCTGATCCAGTCTGTGGAGTCATTCTTGATCCATAGATTGCTTTGAATCCGCGCGCCTTGCCATTCTAGCTTTAAGATTCCTAATTGTGTTTCGCTTTCCGATGCTTCCAGCGGGAATACGGGGAATGGAACTGGTGCAAGCCCGTTGATAAAGGATCGGAGTTCTAAATTCTTGATTTCTAGTGACTCACTTAAAATCCTGTAGCCTGGCTTGCTGTAAGGGGTGTAGGTAAATAACTCTAAAATATTGGCGGCATTTACAGTTGTCAAGGAAGCAATTATTTTAGTTTTTAGTTCTATCTTATTTAATGTCATATGTGGGATGTATAAGGATTTTGCAATATATGAATGTTACACAAAAAGGTGCAATAAGGACTTTTTTGGAGGTGACAAGAAAATGTATAACATATTTTTGTTACAAAATCTTATTGCTTTTTGCAAACAATAGGGAAAATCTTTTGTACACCTTAAGGTATTGAAAAGTTTTTTCTACTTTTTTCGATAAATTGTGTTGACAAAAGTCTTTCTAGCAAGTTACATATGACTTACATCCACACATCTTAAGGTCTAAGAGAATGTCGTTAATCGCTGATTTAACTATTGCTGAAGTAGCCGCTGAAGTAGCCGATCCACTAGTACAGTCTTGGTGGGAAGATGCAGCAAATTTACCAGCAGGGGCTGATACAGCGGAGTTTTTCGCAAAAACTTTGCAAGCCGCTTTCATTGCCCAAAGCAAGAAGAATGCAGCAGGTACGCCAGCGGTCGGCGAAGCCCTAAATGCTTACCTAACACCACAGGCAACCGCACCTGTAACCAACACCACTACTGGAGAACAATCGTACACAATTACGCATAGTGTACAGGTTTTGGCTTCCGTTGATCTCAATGTTGTTATTCCACAAAGAGCATAATTTAAATGGCAGACAAGCCCCTAATTTTCTACTCATTTTTATTAGAAAAGCAAACTGATTCTGACGCAACAAAATCAAACCCTGATCCACTTGGTTTCTTTTACGCAAGAGCTAGTACGGTTAGATTTTTTGATATAGCGGCACTAGCGCAAGCTGCGTACAAGAAGACACGGAAAGGCTATGTACGAGTTAATACGCTAGCCGATGGCACAAATTTATCAGGTGGTGCATCCATAAACGTAGATGCACACCCTGTAACATTTTCTGCTAAAACTCGTCCTCAAGGTGGCAGGCGAGCTATTTTGGTAACAGGAAAAGCGACATCATCCAATATTGTTACCAAGAAAACTAACTACCATACTGTTAGTTTTAATTTTCCTCAGTGGGCTGATGTTTTCACTATCAGTGATGTGTTGGGAACACTGTTGCCCGAAGCAAAGGTTAAAAATGATCCGGGTGCAAATGATGTGTGGCCTTATTTTATTTTAGGTAGTGGGAAGAAATATCCAATCATGGAGAAGGCTGCTGCTACTGCTGCTACTGGAGCTAATGTTGCGATGACCGATCAACAAGCCCAAGAGATGGCAACGAAGAAGCAAGCGACCATCATCAAGCCGAAGAAATAACAGTATGTACAACAATAGCGCTGAATGGTTTCTCAAATTCGACCGTGCAGGTAATGCAAAAATCGATGACAAAGGGAACATTGAGGAACCCATTCAAGCTATTGAGCCAGATGTACAATTTACTAAAAATACCATTGGGATATACTGCAGCAGCACATCTGCACGTCCCAATTGGTACGCAGCGGGAGAGCTATATCAAGCATTCTTTGTGGGGTTTGGTGATGCTGGAGCCGCGCAAGGTGAATCTATCCGGTGTATCTTGAATAGACACATCATTCATCGTTTCACTGTGTTCCCCGGTATCTCAACGGAAAACAAGTATGTTTTAAGCTTTACCCCGAAATTCTGGCTTAAAGATATAACTATCCAGGTGTGGGAATACATTGGAACCAACCAAGGCGTAACGAGTGAAGACTTAGACTTAGGAATAAAGCAGGTCAATTCCCAAGTGCTAAAACAAGCACAACAAATCAAAACTGTATTGAATGAAATAGAGAAGAAAATACCTTAGTATGATTAACATCAAGGATGCTTGTTATTTAGCGATCGCACTGGCCGCATTCGCCTTACTAATGTTCACTTTGTTGAAAGTTGACAGCAAAATTTATAAAAGGCTGGTAGACCTGGATGCAAGAATGAGCGCCCATATCAATGGTGACCAATATCGGCAGGAAAACCAATCTTTACAGCTAAAGTTGATAAGCGAAAAAATAGCATCTTTAGCCAAGCAAAGTTAAAATTTGAAATTTTTAGAAGAGTTTGAGTTGTCCGGGGCTAGTGCGATCGCATCCACGCCCCGGTCTTTTCTTTTTGGGGTGCGGGCGGCGAGTTGGTATACCCAAAATTTGAAAGTACGCTTTTCGCTCTGAGAGCCACACCTTATATGGGTAATATTCCCGGCTGCTAAAAGGGTAAGCCGCATCAATGGCTTCTTTGAGTGAGGGTAAATCATCAGGTGAGGTGGCGGCGATCGCCTTTTGAATCGCCTGCCGTGCTGCTAGTCTCCAGGGGCTAGTCATAATACTTTCACCTGGTGTGCGTAGAACGAATTAGCTATGGTTTTACCTGGGAGCATCACCCAGATGACGGAATCAACCCGTTCAACTACTCCCCTTTTACCCTTGTAAATTTTCCCTACAATTTCAACACTGTCACCGGGCTTAATTGGTGAAAGGGGTGACTCTTTTGTGGCGCGAACATCTATGATTTGAACGGGAACTTCGCTACAGGTATCTCCGGGCAGGAAGCAAATTAACTCACCTTTTGTGGCGTAAATTCTCTTTACCTTGATTTTCGACTTGAGAAAGATGGAGTAGTACACCCCTCCAACCTTGATTTCAGGGCAACCGCTAACTATTGGGTTATCGCTGGCGTGACAGATGTCGTCGTAGCTCATAGCATATTCCCCACTTTGAAATTTCACAGATTTATTCCCCTTCTGCGAAATTATCTGAGTTGTTCCTATTAAGTAGGGGTTCTTTTCGTGGAACAATATCACGACTTCATCGCCATAGTTGAATTCGGTAGTGAGTGGTTCTTGGTGCGGAATTTTTTCCAGAAAGCTAATGGATATAATCTGATTGCAGGTGGTCAGGACAAATTCGTAGCTATTTCCCTCCTGTGGATTACCTACTCGTGGGTACTCTCGGACTTCAAAAACCTTACCCATAGACAAGGGGTGAGACGACAAGACTTTATCCCCAGGCAGAATATCCAGGCGTTGAATTTGTTCCGCTGCTTTGCGATCGCACTTCTCTAAAGCAGCAGATGGGATATCAGCTTCTGGTGGTGAGACATATATATTAGATATATCTTTTCCAGAATCTCTAAACATAGGGGTGTTTTGCTCCAATCCACCACCATCGTTACTGGGCAAGGGTTCCGAC
>NZ_CAWQOY010000022.1:0-97995 GCF_963896525.1 Nodularia sp. LEGE 04288 | reverse complement strand
CCACTCCCCACTCCCCAATCCCCAATCTTCTTTGGTTTACCGGGAAATCCGGTTTCGGCTTTGGTGACTTTCTGGCGATTTGTGCAACCAGCGATTCGGAAGCTTTCGGGGTTGGCTGGAGGTTGGGAACCGGAATTTTTGCAGGTGCGATCGCATCACGAGTTAAAATCCAACGGCAAGCGAGAAACATACATTTGGGGTAGCTTGCATTTAATTGATGGAGTTTATGAATTTCACAAAGCCGGTGGTAGTCACAGTTCGGGGAATTTAATTAATTTAGCTCAAACTAATGCTTTAGCTGTTCTGCCTGTGGGTCAAACAGTGATTTCTCCACAAGCAGAGGTGCAAGTTTTACATCTTGCGTTGGGATGAAATGTGTTTTTTAGGAGGAACGAACCACAGAGGCACAGAGTACACAGAGTTATGAGAGTTTGAGAAGCTGACGCTGTGTGAGGGTCAGCCGGATGTTTTTTTGGGAAGTTCTATTTTGGCGTTGCTGATTTGAGGTATAAACTCGATTTTGGGCGTTGCTGAATCAGAATATGAAATGCCAAAATTACCTTAATTTTTCTTCCTACCTTTGCGCCTTTGCGCCTTTGCGTGAGACAAGTTCATATTTGAAATCAGCAACGCCCGATTTTGGATGATGTTAAAACCTCTGTAGAGACGTTCTATATTCTCTTAAATTCATCCTTGGTTTCAGCAATGCCCCTATTTTAATCTCCCAGCCAAGGTCGCGACGATGGATAATAATTGCGCGGGTGGAATGGGTTTAGCGACGTGCATTTGAAATCCGGCGGCTAAAGCTTCTGTATGGTCTGCATATTCAGCATAAGCGGTGATAGCGGCGGCGGGAATTTGTCCCCCGGCTTCAGGACTCAACTCTCTCACCTGACGAATTAAGCTATAACCGTCCTCTTCTGGTAAACCAATATCAGATAAAAGTACATCGTACCCACCAGGGTTTGCTATCAGTGTTGCTAGAGCTTCTCTTGCTGATTCTACTCCTGTAATTTCCGCTCCATACTCTTCTAGCACGATTTTAAATAACTGACATATATCTGCTTGATCATCTACGACTAAGACCCGCACTCCTTCCAGAGATGGAATTTCATCCATTGACAATTCTGACTGATTTGTTTCAGCGCCTGGTTCGGTGGATATTAGCAGAGATATCTGTTGCTGGGGAGCTTGCAGAGGTAGCCTGACGGTAAAAGTTGCCCCTTGACCTTCACCCTGGCTTTCGGCTTCAATTGTACCGCCGTGGAGTTCTACCAAATAGCGGACAATGGAAAGCCCCAGTCCCAATCCAGGGTTGGAGCGGGTTCTGCTACTATCTGCTTGACGAAATCGCTCAAAGACGTAGGGAAGAAAGTCAGGACTAATGCCATAACCAGTGTCGCTGATTTGAATCTCAGCCTGAAAATCAGTGTAATTTAGGGTGATGCTAACTTTACCCCCGTTGGGCGTGAATTTAATCGCGTTAGAAAGTAAATTCCAAAACACCTGTTGTAAGCGATTTGCATCGCCTACCATACTTCTGGGTGCAGGAGCTAGCTGGGATTCAATTTGAATATTTTTGGCTTCTGCGGAGAAACTGACAACTTCCATAGCAGATTCAATTACGGAGACCAGATCAAGTTCTTGAGCATCCATCCGCAGCCTCCCGGCACTAATGCGGGAGATGTCTAACAAATCCGTAATTAGATGAGCTTGAGCTTGGGCGCTGCGCTCAATGGCTGCTAACCCCTTATTAATTGTCGCTTGATCAAATTGCTTCTTCTGTAATAACTTCGACCAGCCCAGCATAGAATTAAGTGGGTTCCGCAGTTCGTGGGAGAGAATCGATAAAAACTCATCTTTGGCGCGGTTGGCGGCTTCCGCAGCATTGCGAGCTGACTGTTCTTGACCTAAAAGGTGGATGCGTTCTGCTTCTAATTGCTTTTGCTGAGTAATGTCCTCAATCACCAGCAGAATCATTTCCCTATTGTCTGTTAGAGTCATTTTTCGGGCATTGAGCCGCATGATTTTGTGTCCAATTTGCTCAAAGTTGTGTTCAACTTCCAGACCTTGAAACTGGTTTTGATATGGGAGAATTTCGTCTAAAAGCGATCGCAATTGGGGAATATCCCACTGTCCATTCCCGATTTCGTAAACCAAGCGTTGTTCTGTTTCTGCTGGTAGAACCTGAAATGTATCGTAGAAAAATTGATTGGCGCTGATTACTCGTAAGTTGACATCTAGCACCACGAGAGATTCGCGCATGGTATCCACAATAGCCTGCACATAATCTCTGGATGTTCTAATCTGTTCCGAACTGCGTTTGAGGTCGTCAATATCAACTAAAATTACCACAGCACCATCAATTTTATTGTCTATTGTCCGATAAGGTCGAATCCGCAGGTCATACCAACGCCCGTTTTTGTCTTGAACTTCTTGTGTTTTAAAATTGAGAGTACCAATTACATCTAAAATTTGTTTCTCTAAGTCAGGAATATTCAAGTTGTGATTAATATCACTGATTGGTCGCCCCATATCACTGGAAATCAGGTTGAAAATTTTCTCAGCTACCGGGGTATAGCGGCGAATTTGCAGATTTCCTCCCAACATCAGGATGGGAATATTAATACTGCTGAGGAGATTTTGTAAATCGTTGGTGACTTCGTTTGACTGGATATTATGCCGGTGCAGTTCGTCATTAATCGTATTCAGTTCTTCGTTGGTAGCCTGAATTTCTTCCTTGGCTGTTTCTAATTCCTCATTGGTGCTTTGTAATTCTTCGTTGCTGGAGAGAATTTCTTCGTTAGCGGCTCGTAAATCTTCATTAGTAGCTTGCTGCTCTTCAATAATTGATTGCAGATACTCTTTATTGGCTGCTAACTCTTGTTTAAGTCGGTTAATCTCCTGCTCTTGCTCGTTGGGCTTGCGTCGTCCAGTCCGCCCAGGAGGGCTAACAGCCTCTAAAATAGCGGTTGAGGAGGATGAAGATGCAAACAGGACTAAGAAGTACCATTCTCTAGCCGCAGGAGGTTTAAATGGCACAACATCAATTTTTACCTGCCTGACTTGCTCATTATCTCTCATTTGTATGCCTGACTTACTCACCGGCACTTGTTTATTTTTGGCTTGATGAATAGTGGTACGTAACTCTAACCGTAATTCATCTTTCGCCATCTTTATTAAGTTAAAATTGGGTCTGCCTAGTGGTGGTTGCAGATAAGGACTGGTATATCCCCGGAATTGCAAAATTTCCCAATCTTCGTTAATAATTACACCCACCGGAGCGTAGTCATTTAACACAATCAGGTCAGCAGCTTTATACAGTTCTACATCATTCCAAGTATCTGCGCTGACTGGTGGCTGGGTGTTGACAGTTTCTAAAGGATAGTTGTTGGTAATCAGATCCATGCCCAAGCGAGTTGCAGTAATTTTCCGGGAATATATCTTATTTTTTCTATCCACTAAAGCAAACAAGTCCGGGAACTCACCGACTGTTTCCGATGTGCCTAACATCAGAAAACCATTGGCATTCAGACCGTAGTGGAAAATCGGCAGCAGCTTTTTCTGCACGGCGCTGCCCAAATAAATTAGCACATTGCGACAGGTAATTAAATCCAACCGGGAAAATGGGGGATCGCCAATCAGGTTTTGTCTGGCAAAAACGCACAGTTCCCGCACTGGCTTACTAATTTGAAAACCGCCCTCGACGGGGACAAAGAAGCGCTGGAGCCGTTCTGGTGAAATATTTGCTACTTGATTGAGTTTATAAATACCGTTGCGAGCTTGTTCAATTGCTGATTCGTTGATATCAGTGGCAAAAATCTGGATGGGAATATTAATTACCTGATTAGTTAAAAACTCTAGCAAGCAGATAGCGATGGAGTAGGCTTCTTCACCTGTAGAACAACCAGCTACCCAAATGCGGATGGGTGAGTTTGGGGTTTTATTTTTGGTAATTATGGGAAAAACTTCTGTCTTTAAGGCTTCAAAGGCTTCGGGATCGCGGAAAAAACTGGTGACAGTAATTAGTAAATCTTGATATAAAGCTTTAATTTGTGCGGGGTTCTCTTGGAGATAACTGACGTAATCTTCTAGCCTGTCTAGTTTAGATAACATCATCCGTCGCTGGATGCGCCGCTTCAGGGTTGTGTTCTTGTAATGGCTAAAGTCAACTTTTGTCGCAGTTCGCAGCAGGGTGAAGATGTTTGTCAAAGCATCTCCGGTTTCAGGGATTGTATCGATGGCTTTAACTGAAGTGGGAGGATTAACGTAGGGATGATGACTGATATTAGCTAATTCTGCGGCTATTTGTTTTGGTGTTAAAATAAAATCTACATATCCAGAAGCCACGGCTGTATTCGGCATACTATTAACTTTTGCCGATTCTTCACACTGAGCAAAAGTGATTCCACCAGCTGCTTTGATTGATTCTAGTCCCTTTGTGCCGTCAGAGTCACCCCCGGAGAGTACAACCCCAATGGCTTTGTTTCCCCGTTCTTCTGCTAAGGAAATAAAGAAAGTATCAACTGTCATGGAAAATCCATGCGTCTTTTCGCGTAGAGTCAGTTGCAGGATTCCTTGACTAATGGTCATCATCCTATTGGGCGGAATTACATACACATGATTTGGTTCCACAACCATGCCATGCTCTACTTCTACCACAGGCATTTGGGTGGTGCGAGAGAGAATATCTGTCAACAAACTTTTTTGATGGGGGCTGAGATGCTGAATTAAGACAAATGCCATGCCTGTATCAGTAGGTAAATGGCTGAGTAGTTCTCTAAATGCCTCTAATCCTCCCGCAGAAGCACCCATTCCCACAATGGGAAATAATTCGTTTTGGCTAACCTTCCCGTCAGAAGAGTTGGATTGAGAGTTCATTATTTTCAGCCGAGCCGATTTTGAGAATAGTAATCAAGGTTTTATGATTCTGGTTCTAGATTAGCTAAAATTGTGTGACAAATTTAGCTAAAACTCACTATTGACAAGTTAGGCAAGAGGTGATTTTATTTCACGCAGAGGCGCAGAGTCGCAGAGAATATGAGTGAAAGAAATGTAGTTTTGGTATTTCATATTCAAATTCAGCAACGCTAAAATTAATATTACGGCAAAATCCGCACTACTTCAGAGATATAGTCTATGCAGCTACTTAAAACAACCGACAAAGATTTTTCTGTCAAATTCAAAGCCTTGGTGAGCGATGATCGCCTGAATTACTAAGTTAATTTTTCTTGTCCAGTCCTATGATGGAATTAAGCTGTTTAAGTGGTTAGAGTATTCAAGATGGTTTCCACCGAACTACTTAGTAAACTCCAAGGACTCAACCGTGCCGATAAACTATACATTGTTCAGGTTTTAATTTCAGAATTAGCCCAACAAGAAGCTGATCTAATTAAATCTGAGCAATCTTATCCCGTTTGGTCTCCCTACGATGCTTTTGAAGCAGCAAACACGATGCTAGAAGTTTTGCAAGCTACCAAAGATCAAAACAATGTCTAATGTCGAACAATTTACCTTCATCAATGCTGATACAACTTTGGGCGAGGCTGGTTTTCGCCCGTATATGCCCATAGCACTTGTGAAACAAGAATCTTCAATCACAATATCAGCGTTGTTAGATACAGGTGCGACAGTAAATGTACTACCTTATACAGTAGGTCTTGATTTGGGGTATGTTTGGGAACGTCAGACAGCAACTTTGAATTTAACTGGTAACTTGGCTCAGTATGAGGCTCGCGTTGTAGTTGTTCAAGCCATAATTGGTAAGTTTGAATCGGTGCAACTTGTATTTGCTTGGACAAAAGCTGTGCAAGTTCCCCTCATTTTAGGGCAAGTTAATTTTTTCATGGAGTTTGACGTTTGTTTTTATCGCTCACAACTATATTTTGCAGTAAGTCCTAAGAAGACAGTCTCAGAATAGTTGTTACAGCACAACGCAGCATAAATAAAATCAACCATTGAAATTAATTTATTATTAATATAACTACGGCAAAATCCGCACTACTTTCAGAGATATATTTTATGCAGCTACTTAAAACAACCGACAAAGATTTTTCTGTAAAATTCAAAGCCTTGGTGAGCGATCGCCGGGAAGCTACGGTTGATGTTAGTGGTACAGTTAAAGATATTCTCGCTGATGTGAAAGTGCGTGGTGATGCCGCAGTTAAGGAATATACTAGCCGTTTTGATCATTACAGTCCCCCATCTCTGCATCTGAGCGCCGATTTTATTGCGGAACGCGCAGAACAATGTCCGCCAGATGTCAAGGATGCGCTGGAATTAGCTGCGGAAAGAATTGGGTTTTTTCATCAAAAGCAACTACCCCAAGATATTGGCTATACAGACACAGCTGGGGTGAAGCTGGGATTAAATTGGGTGGCGTTATCTCAGGTGGGGATTTATGTCCCTGGAGGACGCGCCAGTTATCCGAGTTCTGTACTGATGAACGCTTTACCTGCCAAAATTGCGGGTGTGGAAAGAATTGTCATGGCAGTACCTATGCCTCGTGGTGAAATTAATCCTGCGGTACTTGCAGCAGCCCAAATTGCTGGGGTGAAAGAAATTTATAGTATAGGAGGGGCGCAGGCGATCGCCGCTTTAGCTTATGGTACAGAAAGCTTGACCCCTGTAGATAAAATTGTTGGCCCTGGTAACGCCTATGTAGCCGAAGCCAAACGTCAGGTATTTGGGACTGTAGGTATTGACAGCGTAGCCGGGCCTTCCGAAATTCTGGTAGTAGCCGACGACAAAAATAACCCAGAGTGGATAGCCTGGGATTTACTCTCCCAAGCCGAACATGACCCCAGCGCCCAATCGATTTTAATTACTGATTCTGCCAGTTTTGCAGAAAAAGCGATCGCAGCTATTGAGCAAATCCTCGTAAATCTCCCCACCAAAGAAGTAGCTAGTGCTAGTTGGAAACAACATGGCGCAGTAATTCTGGTGGAAGATTTAGCCGCCAGCATTCCACTGCTCAATCAGTTAGCTCCCGAACACGTAGAATTATGCGTAGACTATCCCCAAGAGCTTGCTAGTCAAATTAAATCTGCTGGGAGTATATTTCTCGGACGTTATACCCCAGAAGCCATTGGCGATTATTTAGGAGGGCCAAATCATGTCCTACCTACTGCCCGTTCTGCCCGTTTTGCCTCTGGCTTGAGTGTTTACGATTTCCTCAAGCGAATTACCTATTTAGAATGTAATCAACAAGCACTGCAAAGAATTGGTCAAGCTGCGGTAACTCTCGCAGCTGCGGAAGGTTTACCAGCTCATGGCGGTAGCGTTTCTGTGCGCCTTCAGTAGGATTGAGTTAATTTTGGGCGGATTTAATAAAATATAGAACCTCACCCCCAACCCCTCTGCTTACTAAGGCTATCGTGTACACACAAGTCCTTCCTGTCTGCGTTTGAGCCTGTTTTGCCCCCTAAATCCCCCAAGTTTGGGGGACTTTGAAAATTCTTGTTCCCCCATAATTGGGGGTTAGGGGGCGATTCGATCACTTGTGTGTACACCGTAGCCTTACTAAGGAGAGGGGAGTTTTTGACGCAATTCCAAAGCGGGCTAAATTACGAATTACGAACTACGAACTACGAACTACGAATTACGAACTACGAATTACGAATTAATCAACCACCTGGCTTCCATGACTGCGAGGATCGTCTTGATTGTTGGCGGGTGTAACAGGGGCGCGAAATTGGGAAACTTGTCCGTTAGTTTTAGCATAGGGTAAGGAGGAACCAGCCACCAACGCGTCTAAGTTACTGGCCATGACCGTATGAGGTTGGTCGCCAATGGTTTGGGCGATGGTTTCGCCATCTTTAGCTAAAAATACAAAGTGGGGAATGCCATCTACTCGATATTTCAGCATCTCCGGTAGCCATTTGCTGTTGTCTACGTTCAACATGACAAAGTTCACTTTGTCCGCATACTCCTGTTCGAGTTCGGCCATATCAGGAGCCATTTTTTGGCAGACAGTACACCAATTGGCGTAAAATTCGACTATTGAGGGTTTACCGTTGCTAATTGCTACTTCTAGAGGGGTGGATGTTTGATCTAAGTTGGCTAAAGAAGCCGATGTTGTTTCGGTTCTCAATCCTAAGACTAAGGCAACGCTGAGTGCGATCGCCACTATGGCAATTAAGAAATTTCTCACCCTCGTCCCAGATGTGGTTTCCGGCTTAGGGGTAGCATTCATAGGGGTTTCTGTAGTCATAGGAAATTTATTAAAACTTATTAACTATTGTCACTCTTTAGTTTAACGTTTTCTGCTTCTGCGGCTTTTGCAAGTCACACTAAGCTAGAACAGAAGGCGTTGCTGAAACAAAATATGAATTTAAATGTAGAGACGTTCCATGGAACTTCTCTACAGGGGTTTTGACATCATCACAAATCGTGTTCATACTTCAAATCAGCAACGCCGAACAGAAACTACTCTCTGCGAAACCTGTGAAAAAACGAGTTACCCTCACCTTTCCCAAACGCGCTATTCAAATGCCTGTTACTTACCTACTGGCAAAGGAATTTAATGTCGCCGCCAATATTATCCGCGCTCAAGTTGCACCAAACCAAATTGGTAAACTGGTGGTGGAATTATCAGGAGATATTGATCGCTTAGATGAAGCTATTGAGTGGATGCGATCGCGTCATATCAATGTTTCTCATAACTTAGGTGAAATTGTCATTGATGAAGATGTCTGTGTCCATTGTGGTTTGTGTACTGGGGTTTGCCCCACGGAAGCCCTGACTTTGCACCCTGAAACATCGAAGTTGACTTTCACGCGATCGCGCTGTATCGTCTGTGAACAATGTATTCCTACTTGTCCGGTACAAGCAATTTCCACGAATTTGTAATTAGAAAAATAGTTTAAATCGTGCTAACTGAGTTTCAATGGCTCCAGTGATCATTTTATGCAGTTCTGTACTGTCTTGAAATTGCAAAATCTGCTGTGTGGGCAAATCGAAGGGAAATTCCCCCTCAAAGTCTGGGTGTTGCATCTGTGCTAACAAAATTTGTTCGGAACGCTTACTTTGAATCGCATAGCCAATTTCTACACAGACATTGGGACTAGGTATCAATTGATTGGTTTCTTTACGGGAAATGCTCGCAATGGGTGTAGTATCTGCGATAAACAACAAACTCCTGCGGATTTTTCGCATAATGGTGCGGCTGAGTCTGATGGGAGCATTACTAGGACGGGAAGATTCTACTAATGTTAAAGGCAAACGCGATCGCAAGTTCAAAGACTCCAAACTTTTTTGTAGTTCCTCTCGTAAGGCATCACTCGCTGGTGCATACTCCTTCTGGGAGCATAAAAAAATCGTTGGTTCTAACTGAGCTAACAATGCTTGTTTAGTAAAATAAATTTCATGACTAATTAAGTCAATGTTTGCTACGCAATAGCCACCACTACCTTCAATATAAAATTCAATATTTTCCCCTTCTAAATAACGCCCAAACCAGGTTGATTGCTTAACATGGTCAATCTCTTCTAGAAAGTCCGCTCTTAATGCTGATTTCAGCAGACTTTTTTTACTGAGGCGAATGTCTGGCGGACGTTTCTCCAGTTCGGCAATCGGCTCATAATTTTGAATATACCAGGCTCTGAGCGCAATAATTGACATAAGGCGCTATTTCAAATTTCTTTGACTTTTTAACTTCGTCATTAGCTTACACCCAACTGTACCCATTTAAACAACAACACCCAAACTTCTACTCGCTGTAATGATTTCCTCACCTTGTTGACTCTATCCAGGGATGTAATCAGTTCCATCACCTTAAACAAGCAATGAAAACCGCTTACAGCGCCCCCTGATTTTCACTATTTGAGGAAATATCAGCTTTCGCGTTGGGTGTTGTGGGGTTTGGACGAGACAGACATAAGTTAAACAGCGTTTTTACCTCTTGTTCTATTACACATTTAGCTGTTGCATCTGCCAGGGAAGCTGTAGGTTTGTAGCTTCAATTATTAGATTAGCACTTGATAAATTAGCCTGGATATTTTTGC
The DNA here is from genome assembly GCF_963896525.1 of Nodularia sp. LEGE 04288. Classification (NCBI taxonomy): domain Bacteria; kingdom Bacillati; phylum Cyanobacteriota; class Cyanophyceae; order Nostocales; family Nodulariaceae; genus Nodularia; species Nodularia sp. LEGE 04288. The sequence goes on along the minus strand of NZ_CAWQOY010000022.1, from coordinate 87,991 downwards.
AACTAAACTTTACTTAGCTATTGATGTAACTGAAGCGTTTAATCGGGATTTCAACCCAAAATTCTGTACCTTTGCCTATTTCTGAGATACACTCCATTGATCCACCATGCTTCTCTACCACAATTTGATAGCTAATTGCTAGCCCCAGTCCTGTACCTTTACCAACTGACTTGGTAGTGAAAAAGGGGTCAAAAATGCGCTTCTTGACTTTTTCAGTCATTCCTAGACCGTTGTCAGCAAAGCGAATTAGCAGACGGGATTGGTCTGTGGTAATTTGAGTAGAAATCCAAATTGTAGGTTTAGGAAGAGGATTTCCGCCCTTGATCATAATTCTGGTTTCCTCTAAGGCATCAATGGCATTGCTGAGAATATTCATAAATACCTGATTCATCTGACCAGCAAAACATTCTATGCGGGGCAAACTACCATAATCTTTAATTATTTCAATACTCCGAAGATTGGCATTTGCTTTTAGCCGATGTTGCAAAATTAATAAAGTATTTTCGATACCTTCATGTAGGTCAACAGGCTTATTTTCCGCCTCATCTAAACGGGAAAAATTACGTAATGATAAAACTATGGAACGAATGCGATCAGTTCCAATTTGCATTGATGATATAGTTTTTGGTAAGTCGTCTACCAAAAAATCCAAATCAATTACTTCGATTAATGATTGAATTTGATCATCGGGTTGAGGATAGTGCAAATTATAGAGCTTTAATAGTTCTAGTAGTTGTTGGACATAGTTACTGGCGTGGGACAGGTTGCCGTAGATAAAGTTAACTGGGTTGTTGATTTCGTGGGCTACACCTGCTACTAACTGCCCTAAACTGGACATTTTTTCAGTTTGAATCAATTTAGTCTGGGTTTCTCGCAGTTCCGACAAAGCGTTTTCTAATTGTGCAGCTTTAGCTTTTGCTTGGATTTCGGCAGTACAGCTTTGTTCGTAGAGTTGGGCTTGTTGAATGGCGATCGCTGCCTGATGTGCTAGCTGTTGCAGTAAATCAATTTCTGTATCCTGCCAGTTTCTGGGCCCATGACATTGATGCACAATTAGTAATCCCCAGAGTTGCAGACTAATATTAATCGGCACAATTAAGTTAGCTTGTACTTGCAGATTTTGCAAAAACTCTCGATGACAATCGCTTAAAGTATCTGTGGAAACATTGTCAATTGCTCTAATTCTGCCCCGAAAGTATAAACGCGCTGTCTCATCAGGAAAACATCCTAGTGGTGCGTTCATTCCTAACACCGACGGCCATTCGCCATTAATATCTTCTACGATTACTTTGCCACCAAATTCACCCATTAGCTGGTAAATCAGCACTCTGTCTGAATTTAGCAGGGGACGGACTTCCTGAACAATGGCTTGCAAGGTACTGTTTAAGTCTAAGGTACTGCGAATTTGCTCTGTGACTTGCTTGATTGCCTTAGTCAGCTGTAATGATTTTTTGAGTGCCGCAGTTTTTTCTTGGACGCGAGATTCTAAGTTGGTATTTAGCGCCTGCACCTGTTGGTACATTTGCTGCTGGTAAATTGCCATTGAGAAGTGATGGGACAAAGCTTTCCCCAAGGAAATTTCTTCGGGTTTCCATTCCGGTGCTAGCCCCTTTCTTTCTTCTCGCCAAATTTTAAAGGAATGTCGAGGTAGTCGTTGGTGCTGATGGGGGTCATGCTGTCCCGCCCAGAGGATTTCGTTGTCAAATCCAGGGCGAAAAATACTAATTACACCCATAAAATTTTGGCGATCGTGTAGGGGAATCACCAGGAGTCCGCGAATTTGAGTGGATGAGAAGGCAGTTGCTAAAACTCGCAAACGTGGTTCTTTGTAGATGTCAGTAACTGCCCAAATATCACCTGGCTGAAATTCATCTCTCCAGTTTTCCCACAGTTGATGTTGTTGAATGGTAGTGTTTTCTAATTCATCGCCTAGTTGGGGCTGTTGGCCTGATGTGTATGTTTCGCCACTGTGATCAATGTAAATTCTCCCACCTACGCCACTAAATGCGGTGATTACTTCTTCTAATGCTTCTTGTAGTTGGATTGTGGGTAGTTTATGCAGCAGTGTGGTGACTCTGTTGATCGTGGCTTCTCGCTTTTGCTGGGTACGGGCTTCGGTGAGTAAGTTACTTTGAGCGATCGCGATCATCACCTGATCGGCAACTTTTTGGACTATTCTGAGTTCCCGCCTCAAAATCGTGCGTGGTTGGCTGTGATGCGACACCAACAATCCCCACAGTTGCCGCTTTGGTGATTTCCCTTGCTCTCCAGGTTCTTGATGTAGAATTGGGACAACCAGTGAAGACTGTACGCCCATTGCTGTTAAGTATTGAATATGGCATGGGTCGATCTCCCGATAGTGGATGTTCTCGGTTTGAAGATATTTGCCAGTTTCTCGTGACTTGAGCGGTGATAGTCCTATTTTCCCACTAGCTACATCCACTATGGAACGTTGCCGCGCTGCTACAAACATCTCTCTCGCGTCCGGCGGAATATCATCGGCTGGGAAGTGTAGTCCTAATAGCTTTGGTAGACGCTGTTCATGAATAGATTCGGCAATCACTTCACCACTACCATCAGCTTCAAATCGATACACCATAACTCGATCTGTAGCCAAATATGAACGAACTTCGTCAACAGTCGCTGCTAATATTTCTTGAAGCTCAAGCGATCGCCTAATCTGATTTGTGATCCGATGCAATAAATTTTCCTGGTTAAAGGTTGGATGCAAATCACTGGGGTCATCGGTAAATCCCATTACTGGTACACCTAAAAAATAATACAAAGACTGGTTAAAAACCCTTAGTAATCAAGAATTGCCAGTGGCATTACTGATTATTACGGGTATAAGATTAAGAAAAGGTTATTAATAAGCACTTAATATTATAACTTCAACAACAAAATGTATAGAGTAATATTAAGCAGATGAGAAAACTTCAGAAATTTCTTGATATTTCTAGACAATTTTAACATCTTACAGCACTTATTAAGTGATTTTACTGAAAAAAGTTTCTCATAATTGTTAATCTGGGGGAATGACAACATTCCCCTGCCACAGCAGATATTTAATCTAACTTACTTTCCCCAGAAATTACGGTAAAAAGTCGCGATTGGCGGATTTCTGCACGCACACCCATGAGGATTTTGCCAAGATGGTTTTGACCAGTTTTTTCGGCACCACAGCCCCAGAAATAATCGTTTGGCGAATTTTCTACCAGCGTCTCATTACCAGTGGTGAGCAGAATTTTTTGAATATCCAGATGAGTGAGAAACTTTTTGAGTACAGCTTCTCGCATAACTTTAGTTTTGACAATCTCCCAGTCTGGACGGAGTTGGCGAGTGCAGCAACGTCCCAAAGCCGCAGCTGCTTCTGGGGTTTCGGCAGCATGGATAAAGGGTATAATTACTGCATCCACACTGCCGACAAACTTTTGCGCTTGATAATAATGCTCCACAGTTGACCAATAAGTACCCTGAATTTGGATGCTGTGGGGAGAAAAGTTAGAAAAACAGCCATAAGGCTGCCACACCTTGTAAAAGTATATGGTCATTTGAAAATTGCTCTTTATATATCAATTTCTATGATGCCTGTAGATACTAGCAAGAAGTTGTGAACTTTAGATTGAAAGCTAGCACTTGTCTCCAGACAGAAGATATGACTGGGAGAAAAATTCTATTGTGGAATGTGGTAAAAAAGTCTGTCTGTGAGGTTGACAATGGAGGTGAAGAGTGAAAATGGCGATCGCCCTCTGCCGTTGATGATCGCCGGGATCTTTCTGGGACTGGGTTTAGGAGGCTTCGTTGATGGTATTGTGTTGCATCAGATTCTGCAATGGCATCATATGTTAAGCAATGTTCGTCCCCTAAAAACTGTCTCAAATATAGATTTGAACATGGTCTGGGACGGGTTATTTCATGCCTTTGACTGGGTAATGACCGTGGTAGGAGTGGCGTTACTGTGGCGCGCTGGAGGTCGTGCAGATGTTCCTTGGTCAACACATATCTTTGTGGGGTCTTTGTTGATGGGTGCAGGTTTATTCAATTTCGTGGAAGGATTGATTAACCACCAAATTTTGGGTATTCACCACGTCAAACCAGGGCCAAATCAGTTAGCTTGGGATGTGGGATTTTTACTGTCCGGCTTGCTCATGGTTGTGGTCGGTGGCATAATCCTACAAAATAGCAAAAATGGGCAATTGTGGCCAAAAAGATAGCACAATCGCCCTCATATAGTTACATTACAATCAGTCGGAGCGCGGGCATTTTCGTTTTATTGCTACTTGCACGCGCTTGATATCTCTAGCGATGGAGTTTGATATTGATGACTACGCAACTGAAATCGTTAATTCCCAGTTGTTGACACTCCCCGCGATAAATCGACGGGGATTCTTGGTTCAACGAAACCACTTAACCTAGAGTCCTTGCGTCGTCTAGACCAGAGGTGGGATTCTCCCCAAGCGTTAATTCGGGTATGCCCTACCCTATTTGCATTAGTGCAAGTCCTGTTTGGTTTGAAACAAATTGTTTCAAAATGCTGATTCGTCTAGCCCCTATGAATCTTTTACCTACTGCTAGGAGGAAACTAGAATAATGCAGTAGAACCGCATAGATTCAATTATCAAGGTTCAGTGCTTTGTCTTTCGACGGCTAGGTTTTTTAAGTGGTTGATTACCTTTCCACTACAATTACTATAGCAGCATATTGGTACACTCATAAATTGAAAGCCGTCGTAAAACAACGGGGCTTTATACCCAATTTTTCGGTAATAAGCCAGTATGCTTGAGTAACGAAACCGTACTAGGTTCACGACCTCGGAAAGATGCAAACACATTCATCGGGTGCTGACTACCACCGAGAGCTAACACTGTATCCCGGTAACGTTTACCTGTAGCTTTTATCGCCTGTTCATCTTCTAAACCTGCTTCTTCAAAAGCAGCAAACGCATCAGCACTCAGTACCTCAGCCCACTTGTAACTGTAATAACCTGCCGCATAACCACCGGCAAAAATGTGTCCAAAAGCGCATAAAAAAGCATCTTCTGGTAATGGTGGTAAAACCGTAGTAGTTTTGGCCAGGCGATGACGCACATCGGCGGCAGTTTCACCACTACCAGGGCGATAACGATAGTGTATTTCCAAATCAACACTACTAAAGTGAACTTGGCGCAAAGTCACACTACCACTCATATAGTTACGTGCCGCTAAAAGTTTTTGGTAATAATGCTCCGGTAGAGGTTCACCAGTTTCGTAATGCTTCGCCATGCCAAACAAAGTAGGTCGCTCATAGCACCAGTTTTCCATGAACTGGCTGGGTAGTTCTACGGCATCCCATTCGACATTATTGATGCCTGCTGCCCCGGTGTAGTCTACTTTGGTCAGCATATGATGCAAGCCATGACCAAACTCATGAAATAAAGTTTCTACTTCATAGAAAGTCATCAAACTAGGCTTACCATCGACTGGGGGACTTTGGTTACATACCAAATACGCTACAGGTAAACGAATCGCCGTTACACCATTTTCAGTAATTTTGCTGCGATTAATACAGACATCCATCCAAGCACCACCGCGCTTTTCTGCTGGACGGCTGTAGGGGTCTAAGTAGAAATAAGCAAGAGGAGTACCCGTTTCATCAGCAATTTGGAAATAACGCACATCCTCATTCCAGACTGGGGCTTGACCATCAGCAGGGGTGACGGTAATCCCAAACAGTCGCTGCACTAGTCCAAATAAACCATCTAAAACTTGAGGTAAGGGAAAGTAAGGACGTAATTCTTCGGCGGTGAAGGCAAATTTTTCTTCCCTTTGGCGTTCTGCCCAAAAGCTGGTATCCCAGTGTTGTAAATCTGCGGCTTCTGGTGCTTTCTTGCTAGCGGCAAAAGCTTTGAGTGCTTCTAAGTCTTTGACAGCAGCATCATAACTCGCTTGACGAAGTTCTTCTAATAATGCTTCAACTGCGGCCACATTAGGAGCCATTTTACTGGCTAGGCTCAACTGGGCATAATTCTCAAAGCCGAGTAATTGAGCTAGTTCTTGCCGCAATTCTAAAATGCGCTCAATCAGGGGCTGATTATCAAATTCACCTGATGCAGCACGAGTTATGTAAGCTTTATAAAGTCTTTCACGCAAATCTCGGCGGGTGCTGTGCTGCATGAAAGGGCCATAGCTGGGAAAGTCTAAGGTAATCCGCCAAGGGCCATTTTCTGGGGTGGCGTTTTCTGCTCCCGCATCACGGGCCATCTGTGCAGATAGACTAACTAAGCTATCGGGTAAGCCTTCTATTTCGGCTTTGGTTGTCAGGTTTAAGCTAAAGGCTTTGGTGGCATCGAGGACATGGTTTGAGAACTTGGTAGAAAGTTCTGCTAACTCCATTTGGATGGCGTTGAAACGTTCCCGTGCATCTCCTTCTAAGCCTACACCGGAAAGTTGAGCATCTCTGATAGCAGCTGCAACAATTCGCTGCTGGGCTGATTCTAAAGTTACCCAATTCTCACTGGCGCGGAGTTCCTTAAGAGCATGATAAACTGCTTGGCTTTGACCGAGCTTGTTGCTGAACTGTATCACTTGTGGTTGTACGGTTTCATAAGCTGCGCGCAGTTCAGGGCTATTATTCACACCCATTAAATGGCTCACTATGCCCCAACTCCAGCTCAAGCTTTCTGTCAGTTTTTCTAATGGTTCTACTAAACCGCTCCAAGTAGGCTGGATATTAGCCTCCAAGATAGTTAGCTTCTGGTCAAGTTCTGCCAATAGCTGCTTGAAGGCTGGTACTATTTGCTCTGGTTGAATTTCACCGAAGGGAGGTAAGCCAGAACCTTTAAGTAAGGGATTTTGAGAAATAGTGACATTTGCACTCATGGTTTTGTGTGAGTCGCCTATAAATAATATCTTGTTGTATCTTCTAATGTAGCGATCGCTGTGTGATTTAGCCGTGCCAAAATGGCAAAATGTTCAAAAATTCCCCATTAATTACCCCATGAAATTACTGATTCCTGTTTTAGTTTCACCTGTGCTGATGTCCTTATGTTCTACACAAGTGCTAGCCGCAATTCAAACGAGAACTATTGAGTATAAACACGGAAATACTGTTTTAGAAGGTTATCTCGCCTTTGACGATTCCATTCAAGGCAAGCGTCCCGGCGTTTTAGTAGTTCATGAGTGGAATGGATTACAGTCCTTTGTGAAACAACGCACTGAAGAATTAGCCAAGCTTGGTTATGTAGCATTTGCTGCCGATATTTATGGCAAAGGTATTAGACCAAACAATCCCCAAGAGTCAGGCAAACAAGCGACGATGTATCGTCAGGATAGACAATTATTGCGCGATCGCACCAACGCCGGATTAAAAGTTTTACAACAAAACCCCTTAACCGATATTCAACGCATCGCCGCCATTGGTTACTGCTTCGGCGGTGGAACAGTCCTAGAACTAGCCCGGAGTGGGGCAAATATTGCCGGCGTAGCAAGTTTTCACGGCAACCTCGACACTCCTAACCCGAATGATGCCAAAAACATCAAAGCCAAAGTATTAGTCTTACATGGTGCAGATGATCCCCTAGTCCCAGAAGAACAAGTACAAGCATTCGCTACCGAAATGCGAGAGGCAAATGTCGATTGGCAATTAATTTCCTACGGTGGCGCAGTCCATAGCTTCACCAACCCAGAAGCCAACAATCCACCGCAATCACTTTATAACCCAGTTGTAGAAAAGCGCTCATGGCAAGCCCTCAAGCAGTTTTTTGCCGAAATATTTCAAAAACCAACTAACTCATAACGAAAGCAAGGTATAACCCTGATATAGCGAGGCTTTTAGCCCATTCTTTACGAAGGGATTTAATACTTTTGACTTCCCCTCTGGGGCGCTCATCCCAAACAAAAAACCTCAGCTTGGCAACTGAGGTTTGTGATTCGGATAACTAAGAATGACGATTTAGATACATTTATACTGAGAAGCGAAATTTTAGCTCAATTCCAAGGCAACTTTATTAATAGTGATTTACGTAGGTGTTTGAGGTATTTGCTAACTTATGTAAATAATATTAACAAGTTCGTTACATAAAGTCAATATAATTTACAAAAAATTTAGATAACAGCGGTTAATTCTTTTGCTCTAGCTCCAGCAAACGCGGCATGAGATAGCCTCTGTACTAGCAAAATTACAGGTTAGGTTATGTTGGTAGTTGACTAGTAGGGAGATGACAAATTACCCTACTGCAAGTGTTTCAAGTAGAAACATGAGACATCGACCGAATTCAAATATGCTTTTTCCCAAAGCCTTGTAGAGATGTCTAAGTAAGTCTGCAAGAGAAATTAAATGTATATGAAGAAGTATAAATTATTTGTAGAGGAAGCAAAAAGCGGTGTGGATTTTTCTTCCTCTGTATTGCCGTTGTGTTAAGCCGCACCTTAAATTATTAAAACACTGAGCGCAACCCAAGTGTTGACAGTGCGTTGGGCTGCGCGACAACACACCCTAGACTTCATTTGTCTTTAGATAGTGATAAATATTCGTATCTACTTACTGATTGCAACCTTCCCAAATGGTGCTAAACGTATATCGCCCACTGAGATTTTAAGAGTGTAAAATAGGTTTTCACCTGTGCATAGGCGACGCACACTAAAACAGGTCTACTCAAAGCGCCTAACTTCAAACCCCCGCAAACCTTCAAGTTTTTCATACTCAACGACAACATCTTTCACCACCGCAGCAGGTGGGCCAGTATGACACCAGCGAACCATGTCTTCAACGACCACCCGCGCACCTTCAAAAACTGCCTCCACACGGTTATCAGGGAGATTCCGCACCCAACCAGTTAATCCCAACTGGCTAGCTGTCTCAACAGTCGCATAGCGATAGCCTACCCCTTGTACTCGACCGGAAATAAATACATGGGCGCGGACTATTTTGGGCAGTGATGTAGGATTGGGCATAGACCAGTCAATGCTTTACAATTTCCAGTCTACCTGCTTTGTAGACACACAACCGAATTTCTCATTCAAGCACTTGTATTTTTGGCGGATAACTTTTTCAGTAAGTGTATAAATGTATAAAGAGATCAAATCATTTTTATCTGTAGGAGTCTATTAAAGTCAGCCCAACTGCTTGCCACAATTTAATTTTTGCACACGTGAATTCTAAGTTTTAATCACTTATGTCTAACTTGCCACCACTGAATACAGAAACAATCTGGGCAATTTTTAATGATCAAATTGATGATGCCACAGTCAATCAATTAGTCTGGCACTACTTAGGTTATCGTTATAACTCTTCAACCGACAAATGGGATAATAGCGAAGTGGCATCAGCATGGCGAGATGAGTACCCAGAACCACCTGATTTTATTGATAGTCGCCCAGCCACAGTCAAATTAACTCGTTCTATTCCTCAAGAAAATAAACAAATAGCCAAAGAAAAATTGGGTTTTAAAGGTTACAAAATTGGTGAATTTGGACCTCGCCAGACTCGTAGAGCCACAGCCGCCAATTGGTTATTAAGTTATTTGCAACAAATCAACGGCAAAATTGAGTAAATTTGGCAGCAAAAATCAAAAATGACTTGGAAAATATTTCTACCTAATGATAATGAACAGTATACCATAGGACTCTCATTTAATTGAATAACACCTCCAAAGTCCTGGATTCATCCTTGACTGTTTCCTGTCCCCTGCCTCTACAAATGATTTGAGGAATCAAATCGAATTGCTATATAATTTAATCATGAGTAATCTCAGCAGTTAATACTCAATAAACAACCCATTTCCATCCAAGAGAATCTAACTTCAGACAGATGAAGCAGTTACATAAATATCTCTAAAGACTGGTTTGCAAATTGATTAATAATTTAGAAGATATTCATATCTACATTTTTTAATCAAAATAATTGTATGGCAACACCCATTGAATTTAATTTATTTGCGCCTCATAACAAAGGAGCGGCATTAATTGGCTCTTTTTCTGATTGGCAAGAAATATCCATGACAAGGGGCGATGATGGCTATTTTCGGACAACTGTTGAAATAGAAGATGGCATCTATGAATATAAATTCAGGGTTCAGTCAAATTCATGGTTTTTTGAACCGGAACAGTGGGTTGATGTGATAGATCCTTACGCCACTGACATCAATGGAGAAAGTGGCGAAGATAAAGGTATTGTCCGCATCAAAGATGGGGCAAGAATTGTTGACACTTACGTTTGGCAACACGATGATAAACCTCTACCTGCTGACCATGAATTAGTAATTTATGAATTGCACGTTGGTGATTTTTCTGGTGGTGAGGATGACAAATACGCGCGAGGAAAATATAAACACGTCATTGAAAAGTTAGATTATTTATGTGATTTAGGAATCAACGCTATTGAGTTGATGCCAATCAAAGAATATCCAGGAAGTTATAGCTGGGGTTATAATCCCTGTTATTTCTTTGCCACCGAATCCAGTTATGGTTCTACTGTTGAGTTAAAGCAGCTCATCGATGAGTGCCACGGTAGAGGCATTCGGGTGATTATGGATGGTATATATAACCACTCAGAAGCGTCAAGTCCATTAACTCAAATTGACCATGATTATTGGTATCACCATTCTCCGCGTGACCCTGAAAATAACTGGGGTCCAGAGTTTAATTACGAACATTATGACGAAGTTTTAGACATTTACCCAGCACGAAAATTTATTGGGGAGACAATTCGTTTTTGGATTACAGAATATCATATAGATGGTATTCGTTATGATGCAGCCAGGCAAATTGCTAACTATGATTTCATGCACTGGATTGTTGAAGAAGCCAAAAATACTGCTGGTACTAAGCCTTTTTATAACATTGCCGAACACATCCCCGAAACTACCAGTATTACCAATATAGATGGCCCAATGGATGGTTGTTGGCACGACAGCTTCCGTCATACAATCATGGTGCATATTTGTGGTGATACTTTTGATTTAGAAAGCCTCAAAGATGTGATTGATGGTAAACGTCAAGGCTTTATGGGTACAACCAATGTGGTTAATTATCTAACTAACCACGACCATGAGCGGACTATGCTAGAACTGGCTAATCGGCAGATTTTTGATGAAGAAGGCTTTAATAGGGCTAAATTGTCAGTAGCTATTCTCATGACATCTGTTGGTGTACCTTTAATTTGGATGGGAGAAGAGTTCGGTGAATACAGACCCAAACAACCTGAATCATCCAAAATCGAATGGTCACTGCTAAGTAATGATCTAAATCGGCAGTTATTTGAATACTATAAGGGGTTGATTCATCTGCGTAAAAATAGTCATGCCCTCTACACAGAAAATATTGATTTTATTCACGAAAACCTAGAAGCCAAGGTACTAGCTTATAGTCGCTGGAACGAAGAAGGTTCTCGTGTCGTTGTTGTAGTAAATTTTTCGGAAAACTTCCTGAGTAGCTATCACATTCCTAATTTCCCCTGTGGTGGGACATGGCATGAATGGACAGGCAATTATCAGGTTGAGGCTGGTGATGATGGTATGATTACTGACTTAGGACCATACGAAGCCAAAGTGTTTGTATGGCAGTAATCACATCTGGTGGTACTGAAACCACAGTCTCATAATACAGAAAAGGGGGCTGATTGTCCCCTTTTGAAGTTATGAAAACAACACAATTCTCTATCCGCAGTTATGGAGATTTTGAAATTCGAGAAATCTCTCAGTTGGTGTTGTACTTTTGATTTAAAATAATATATTAACTTCATTCCTTAGTGGAATTGCAAAAATCACAAGTTCGGCTCTATGCACAATAAATTATTTAATACTAACATCAAGAACTCTCACGTATTACTAACACCCAATGAAGTAAAATCAAAATTGCCTTTAACTAAATCGGCTGAACAGACTGTTTTGCAACATAGACAGGAAATCAAAAATATTCTCGATTTTCAGGACAGCAGAAAATTTATTGTCGTTGGCCCATGCTCAATTCATGATACACAAGCAGCCCTCGAATATTCCCAGAGATTGAAAGTTCTGGCTGAACGAGTCAAGGATAAACTGCTACTGATTATGAGGGTGTACTTTGAAAAACCCAGAACTACGGTAGGATGGAAAGGATTGATTAATGATCCAGATATGGATGATTCTTTTCATGTAGAAAAAGGTTTATTAACTGCACGTAGCCTACTGATAAAAATAGCAGAGTTGGGTTTACCGGCTGGTACAGAAGCACTAGATCCGATTATACCTCAATATATTAGTGAATTGATTACATGGTCTGCCATTGGCGCACGCACTACGGAATCACAAACCCATCGCGAAATGGCTAGTGGTCTTTCCATGCCTGTAGGTTTTAAAAATGGTACTGATGGTAATATTCAAGTAGCTTTAAATGCTTTGCAATCAGCTAAAAGCTCTCATAATTTCCTGGGTATTAATCATAAGGGACAAGTCAGTGTCTTTGAAACGAGGGGAAATCCCTATGGTCACGTTATCCTCCGCGGTGGTAGTCAGCCTAACTTTGACGCAGAAAATGTCCAACTGGTAGAAGAAAAATTAAAAGCGGCTAATTTATCACCAAGAATTGTGATTGACTGTAGCCACGGAAATACCAATAAAGATTACACATTACAACCGACTGTGTTAGAAAATGTCATTCAACAAATAGTTGATGGTAATACATCAATAGTCGGTGTGATGCTGGAATCAAACTTGTATGAAGGTAATCAACCGATGACTGGTAAGCGAGAAGAATTAAAGTATGGTGTTTCTGTAACTGATAAATGTATTAGTTGGGATGAAACCGAAAAAACTATTTTGGCTGCTTACGAAAAACTAAGTTAAGTAGGTCGGCGTAAATAAAGTTAACTGGCTAGGGTCGTCATTTGTCTTTAGCCCTTCGGCTACGCTCAGGGTAAATCATTGGTCATTGGTGAGGGTTTCAGGAGTATTTACAAGTTGTAAGATAGTTTGGTTTATTCCTGCTTACCTACTTAGTTCCTGTTTTGAGGGGTGATATCGAGTCTGGTGAATTAGTTATGATTACACAATAATTGCACCCCACCCCCAGCCCCTCCCCGCAGGCGAGGAGGGGAGACACAGCATAGATTTGGCGGGGATGATATCACCTATTTAAATTGCGCCAATTTCTTTTAAATACACCCTACTAAATGGTTCATCTTCTCCCAAGGTGTAGTCTTCAATCAACCCACGACGACGGATAGAAATGTCGTTTTCTTTCTTAATCACCACCGTAGAATCATCGAAGATATCCCGCACTAACATCATCTCTGTTTCTGTGGGATTATTTAAAACTACCATGTTACTTCCCTGGTAAAACATTCCCTGTGCTTCCAGTATGGATTCTGGATACTCGGTAATTAGTAAATCAAGTTGGGGATTACGCAGCAAAATTTCGACGTTACTATTGTAATCGTTGCGTAATGCTTTTTGTGACCGATTGACAAACACGGCATCATGACAAACAGCACCTATTATCCAGTCAGGATGCTGCGAGAGAATATGGTCAATTGTTGCTTGCAATTCTGCAACTGAAATTTTATTAAAGGTAATAATGGGTATCCTGGAATTTACCCCAGATTCAAAAAAGCTTTCTAAGATGCGGGAAGGTACATCAACACTTTCACCAACAGCAGGATTAAGATGCATCAAAATTCCTGGTGCGGCGTTGATTTCCAGAATGGCGAAGTTACTATTTGACTTCCAAGATTCTGACAGGTTTTCGGCAATGACATCAATGCCTAGACAAGTTAGCCGGAAGTGTTGGGCGATGTCTTGGGCTAAGATAATATTGTCATCATGAATTGTGGATGTAGCATCAATGCTCATACCTCCAGCTGAAAGATTGGCAACTTTGCGAAGATAAACAGTGCGTCCTTTTTTAATCACACTGTTCAAGGAAAAACCTTGTTCGTCCAGGTAGAGTTCCATTGCTTGATCACACTGTATCTTAGACATGGCCGAGGTGGGTGTATCTAAGCGTGCTGGTTGGCGATTTTCTCTGCGGATTAACTCTGCAATAGTTGCGTAACCATCACCTATAACTGATGCGGGACGGCGTTCAATGGCGGCGACAAATTTACCATTAACACACAACAAGCGAAAGTCTGTTCCCGAAATGCTTTTTTCCACAATTATCCGCGCTGGCTGGTCTTCGGGAATTGCTAATAATGCAATACTATAAGCAGATGCGAGTTCTCTGGAATTTCGCACACCAGCTGTAACGCCTATTCCTTTGTGACCAACTACAGGTTTAACTGCAACTGGGTAACCTATTTCTTTTGCTACCTCCAAGGCTTCTTTTTCGGAAAAAACAATATCACCTTCTGGTACTGGTAAACCCAATGTTTGCATAAATATTTTGCATTCATCTTTGCGGGTGGTGAAATCTGAATCTAGATGGCTATCGCAATCAAAGGTTGTGGCGATACCACGAACTTGTTTTTTGCCGTAACCATATTGCATTAGTGCTTCTGACCACAGATAAAAGGTGGGAATACCTTTTTTATCAGCTGTTCGCAATAGGGCGTAAACTGTGGGGCCGCCGTAGACAGAATCACGGAACTTTTTCTGAATAGTTAGCAGTTTCTCATCAAAGAAGAATTTTTGGTTTTGGTTGATGGCTTCAAACCAATCCCAGACAAGGTAAATTACGGCTCTAGTGGTGCTTTCATGCAACGATTGAATGCTAATTCGCGCATAATCTGCATATGGTTTCACACTCCAACGGTTGAGGTGTAAACCCATGTCTAGCTTACCGACTTCGGAGGCAACTCTGGCAAACAGATGGGCATGGGATGGGTAGGTTTGTTCTCGTAGTTGCCCAAAGCGATCGCCTATTCTGGAAATATACTCTTCAATGGGTACGGGTTGTCTAGACTCAATCAGAGCAAAATCAAAGACTAGCGCCCTTGTATCCAAATATGGGTTAGACCCCTCGTAATGCTTGAAATTAAAAATATCAAATACATCAGTTTTTCTCGCATTAATCAGGACTAAACTGTTGCTTTTATGTTGAATCATTGATATAAACCTTTAGCTAGACACCCTAAATGTGAAATTTAATTTATCGATTATTTAGACTTATGGATTGTAGTCGATTTTAGATTATTATTTGGCAGATATGGAGTTCGTTGAACTTAGATAAAATTATATCCACTAAATTATATACCTTATTACTAAGCATTTTCAACCACCCCACAGCATAACTTAATCGCCATTACTCATTAAGTAGATAATATCAGCCATTAAAGGTCGTAAATCATCAAATATATAACCTTTGAAAGATGAAATGGATTCGCAAAATTTATATAATATTACAAAGACATCTGGGTAAAAATATGTGAAAACGTTGCATACAAAGTCTTTGCTAGGATTTGTAAATTATGTCCATGTCTCAAATATATTTCGCGGAGACAGCAACCGATGAATCAAGCTGCTCTTAGAGATGAAGTTGCTCAACTTGCTGAGGAAGCTTTTCACCGCAAGCTAATTTCTGGTTATGGAGATAGGCCAGATATCAATGAGTATCAAATTGTTTACCTGGGCAAGCCCAGGCATATCTCACTCGAACAAGCTCGGTTGTTTTTAATTAACTTACTTTATAGAAACCAATTTGGTTAATTTTTTTCTATGTTTACTCTGCAAGAGGACTCCTGTTACACCCGCAGATTCATGCTGAGGTGAGTTGTGGCAACAGTTGAGATTACACAGAATAAATGCTCCATCTTGAAAGCATGAAAACGTGCTGGGGAAAGTATGTGGCAGCAATTAGGGGTGAAAGGGTCAAATCAGGAGTTATGATGACGAATATTACAACTAAACGCCAATTGGTGATTATTGGGGGAGCTGAAGACAGAGATGGAGATTCCCAAATTCTGCGGGAGTTTGTGCGCCGGGCTGGGGGTATCAAGGCCAAGATTGTGATTATGACAGCTGCCGCGGAACTACCAAGGGATGTAGGAGATGATTATATTAAAGTGTTTGAACGTCTAGGATCTGAAGGAGTTCGCATCCTTGACACAGAAACCCGTGATGATGCGTCTTCATCCACAGCTTTGGAAGCGATCGCACAAGCAACTGGGATATTTTTTACAGGGGGAGACCAGGCTCGGATTACCAGCATCCTCAAGGATACTGAAATAGATGCAGCAATTCATCAACGCTTCTCGGAAGGTATAGTTGTAGCAGGTACAAGCGCCGGAGCCGCAGTCATGCCTGATAAAATGATTGTGGAAGGCGATGCTCAAACCCATCCGCGAATGGAAATTGTGGACATCGGGCCGGGTCTGGGTTTTCTCCCAGGTGTAGTCATTGACCAGCATTTTTCGCAGCGCGGACGCTTGGGACGTTTACTTTCTGCATTAGTCCAAGAACCTGCCGTATTAGGATTTGGCATTGATGAGAATACCGCAATGGTAGTCACTGAGCATGAAATTGAAGTCATTGGAGAAGGTTCGGTAACCATTATTGATGAGTCTGAAGCTACAAACAATATGGGCGAAATCCTCAAGGATGAGCCGTTGGCGATTTTTGCAGCGAAACTGCATATTTTGCCAAATGGTTATAAATTTGATCTCAACACTCGCCAACCTATATTGAATCAAAGTGCTGTGGAAAATGTCTCTATCCCAGTTACTTCCCCAAACATCTAACTTTTAGACAGCTAAAATACTCATTGCCCAGTAATACCCGCAAGTTGAGGCCTGTGATATCATGGGAGACTGCTGCATACATTTAAAATAACTAGAAAGTGAATCGATTATGGCTCTGACGCAACAGCGCAAACAAGAAATAATGTCGAACTATCAAGTTCACGAAACCGATACTGGATCTGCCGAAGTTCAAGTGGCCATGTTAAGCGATCGCATTAGTCGCCTCAGCTTACATCTCCAGGGAAATAAAAAAGACCATTCTTCCCGGCGAGGATTATTGAAGATGATTGGTCAGCGCAAGCGTCTTCTCGCCTATATTCAGCAAGGAAGTCGGGAAAAATATCAAGGTTTAATTGCTCGTCTCGGTATTCGGGGATAGGAACTATCGCTTATGTCTGCTGAAGAATCTGAGCGCAATAGCTTACCTTTTGAACCAAAAACAAAGCGCCAAAAACCCGCCAAAGCTGTAAGCAAACCACAAGCACAGCCCAAGACCTCTGAAAAACAGGCTAGTAAGCAGCCACCTTTTAATAAAGAAGAGATGGCAATTCCCCAAGTTGTGAGCCAAAGGATGATCCGGCGGGTAGCTGGATTCTGTGGTATTCCCACAGCGTTGGGGATTACAACCCTAGTAGTCAGCTATTTACTCGCTATTTACTCCGAGATCCAATTGCCTCCCATTGCCGTGTTATTGGTGAATATGGGATTATTTGGTATAGGAGTTTTGGGGATAACTTATGGTGTTCTCTCAGCCTCATGGGATGAAGAAAGACCCGGAAGTCTATGGGGTTTGGGTGAATTTAGTACCAATTGGGGTCGAATGGTGGAAGTTTGGCGAGAAACTCGGCAAAAAAACGTATGATCCTTGGCGCTCAGATACCAGGCTAACTGCTGTATTGGGTAGATTTTCCAGTAAATGTTGAAGTTAGGAAATCTCAACTTCAACATTACTAAATAACAATTTATGATGTTTGATAAAACCTAATACTCATCCGCAAAAGTACTGAGCGCCCTCTGTTTTTCCCTAATATGGCAGTCTCTACATTAGGAAAGAATTAATAGTCCGGGAAACGCGATTAAGTTTTTGTTTGGATCACTGCAAATATTTAAACTAAATTTAAATTAAATACAAAAAAGCCAGATAACTTGGCTCCTATTTGTTTGAAATTCACGTCAACTAATCAGGTAATTTAAGATGATTGTAGTCATGAAAAGCGGTTCCCCAGAAATGGAAATCAACCGCATTAGCGAGGAACTAATTAGCCGGGGACTAATACCAGAAAAAATCATTGGTCAAAACAAAGTGGTAATTGGTCTGGTAGGTGAAACAGCTAGCTTAGACCCGTTACAAATTCAGGAACTCAGCCCCTGGATTGAGCAAGTATTGCGGGTAGAGTTACCATACAAACGAGCTAGCCGCCAGTTTCGTCATGGGGAAGCTTCTGAGGTGGTGGTGAATACTCCCGATGGAGACGTGACATTTGGAGAACACCATCCTTTAATCGTTGTTGCTGGCCCTTGTTCCGTAGAAAATGAAGAGATGATCGTAGAAACGGCACAGCGCGTTAAAGCCGCAGGAGCTAAATTTTTACGTGGTGGAGCATATAAACCCCGAACTTCGCCTTACGCCTTTCAAGGTCATGGCGAAAGTGCTTTGGAATTGTTGGCAAAGGCGCGAGCAGTGAGTGGTTTGGGGATTATTACAGAAGTAATGGATGCTGCTGAACTGGATATGATCGCTGAGGTTGCTGATGTCATCCAGGTGGGGGCAAGAAATATGCAAAACTTCTCTTTACTGAAAAAAGTGGGGGCGCAACCAAAACCCATTCTTTTAAAGCGGGGAATGGCAGCTACTATTGAGGATTGGTTGATGGCGGCTGAGTATATTTTGGCAGCAGGAAACCCGAATGTGATTTTATGTGAGCGGGGAATTCGGACTTTTGACCGCCAACACACTCGCAATACTTTGGATTTGTCAGTAGTACCAGTATTAAGAAAGCTCACTCACTTGCCAATTATGATTGACCCCAGTCATGGCACGGGCTGGTCTGAATTTGTACCTTCGATGGCTATGGCGGCGATCGCAGCTGGCACTGATTCTCTGATGATTGAGGTTCACCCCAACCCTGCTAAGGCTTTATCTGATGGGCCGCAATCTCTGACACCAGAACGTTTTGATTATTTAATGCAACAATTAGGCGTGATTGGTAACGCTGTCGGACGTTGGCCGCAACCAGTCGTTGCTGTAACTAATTAGTAATTCGTAATTCGTAATTCGTAATTCGTAATTCGTAATTTTTACGGCAGGCTTTTGCATTAGACATCTGATGACACAGAATGTAGAGACGTTCCATGTCACGTCTCTACAAGGATTCACCGAAGAGGACTATTAACGCCTTCTGCCGCCTGAGCGACTGCGAGAGCCTGTAGAACGTCCACCAGAACCAAAACCACTATTAGTGTTCCGTTTGGTAGCACCGGATCTGTTAGAAGGTTTTAAGTTACTGCTACCCACACCGGAACCAGAGGGACGATTCCCTGTATTTCTACTTGGTGTAGTGCGTACAGTTGAACTAGCAGGAGATGATCTTCTCACGTTTCCTGTAGTGCGGAAAGTTGTCCGATTACGCTCAACTGCTGGTGGAGCATTGTAGCGAGTCCGATAGCTACTCACCGCTTGATTATAGGTGGAGCCATAACCGCCGTAGCCGGTTAGCACTCCTCCAGGCTGATAGACAGGTGGTACATAGTATTGGGGTCTAAATAACATATTACCGATGACCTGTCCGGCGATGTTACCAGCTACAGCCCCGGCGAAGGGGGCCCAAAAGTTACTTTCTCTTCGCACTACGACTGTTTCTTGTCGTCCCGTTTGGGGATTGGTTTGGGTTTCGGTGACGTTGTGGACGTACTCAATTTTAAAGTCTTCTGTCATATACAAGGCGGGTTGTCCGTTCTCCACCTTCAAAGAAGTCTTTTTTCCCTCCTTAATTTCTTCATCGGTTAGCCGTGCCATTTGCAAATTTTCGGTTTTAAAGGTTGGGGGTGTACTGTTGAGTAAAAACAGTGTATATTCACCTGTTCCATCATCAAAACTAGCTTGCTGCACCTGATACTGACCATCACTGAGCTTGGTATTCGTAGCGGTGCGGCTCACATTTCTACTTTGAGAGGCAGTTTCGTTAGAACTCCCACAGCTGACAGTTGTTAAGCACAAAGTCAGTGCTAAAAAAACAACTGTAAATTTTCGTAATACTGTCATGAGCATTTTACTATGTCCTATTTCTCAGCTTAACAAGCTTCAAGGGGGGTGGTGATGTAGAGAATACCCGACAAGTTACAAAGGAATTAATTCTGGGTAATATTGGAATAGATGATCATTAGTCAGTTCGTCACCTAACTGTGCTGGGGAGAAATGTATCTGAATGGCGCGCAGTTTTTCTTTATAGTGCAAATTGATTAAAGCTTTTAAAGCATCCTTTAATGCTGGGATGTTGGAGAGGTCAGCTTCTAAATCCGGAACTTCACCTTCATAAGCGACAGTGAGCATGACAATGACGTTGCGGGTTACAGGGACAGAAAAAGATGCATCTGAACTAGAAGCGGAATTTATATCAAGGTCTGCACCATAGCGTTCGCCAGAGTCACTAAATAATTCATTGACGTAATCTCCCGCCTCACCTTCATCCCAGAATACTTCACCTTCATTGGCAGCAGAAAGCCAAGATTCATCGTATCGCAATAGGGTTTCGCAAATTTCGACTAATCCTTCTCCTAAATCTTTCAGGTCACCATCAGCTGCGATCGCTTCCCGTGCTGTACTATTTAATACTCCCAGAATTGGTGCGACATCAGACCCGGCTAAATGCAAAAACAAGCGACACACCACATACCGAGTCCGACCCATCATTTGATTAAACGCCCGCATTTGCTTCCTCCATAATTTTGACTCATACACTGCAAAATCATATCTCTACTATTGACTGATGTAGTGAAAGCTGTTAATAAAATCCACAACCATATTTACAGCAGGTGGTATAAATGTAGCAGCTTCGCTGGATATCTTAGGTAAAAATTTCATATCTTGAGCTGAGGAATTAATAAATCGTTTACCAAAGTTAGGGTGATCATACACAATTAAAGTTTGAGCGCTGGAATTGGTCAATATTGTCTGGGTAGGTCTTCTACAGAACTTTAATTTGGCGGCTAATTCCAAATTTCTTTTCATTTGTGTAATTATCCGCCCCTGACTAATAGCTTCCTGGGTCAGCCTAGTTAATTGCTGTATTTGATCGGGTGCTTTTAACCCTAAATGAAATATATCTTCTCTGTTCAACATTTCCAGGATTGTGTAAATGTTTTTCTGGGTATTAATAGCATCTTGAAATGGCAGAATAGCGATACAAGCTGTAGCTAATAAGCTTTGGTCGTTGTCTACCGGGAAAGTCAAGACAGTCCGGCGACGACTAATTTCTACGCTGGGGGGTTGTTTGAGTCCGCGATATTCCTGAGCAATTTGGTAATAAGAACCAGCTAGAGCAAAATTAGCTTCGTGTTCTAGGGGTGCATCAATAATAATGCGGATGGTGGGTGAGGTTTCATTGAAAAAGTCTCGTGCATCTTCACAAGCAAATTTTTGAATAATGGAGCGATCGCCTGTGGGACTTAAATCAATCCATTCGCAAGTGATGCCTTCAGTTTTTAGACCAAAGCGGGAGGTAGAATGAAGTTTTGCCCCTGTTAAAATCGCACTCGTTAAGTCTGCACCGACCCATTCGACGTTAATTAAGGTTGCCTGATTCAAATTAGCATGGACTAAACTGGCATTTGTTAAATTGGCATTACTCAAGTTTGCACCAATTAAATTAGCTCCACTGAATTTAGCTCCACTTAAATCAGCCCAAGAAAGATTTGCGCCCTTTAAATCAGCCCACCGGAGATTTGCGTTACTCAAATCGGCACCACTGAGATTAGCATGACTGAGATTAGCTTGTTTGAGTTCAGCATCTCGCATCGTCGCACCACTGAGGTTAGTACGACTCAAATCAGTGGCGTTGAGGTTAGCCATTTCTAAGTTAGCCCTGATTAATGAGCTACCTCTCAAATTTGCTCCGCTTAAGTTAGCGTAGCGAAGATTAGCTTGGCGGAGTGTAGCTTCTCGTAAATCGGCACTATTCAAGTTAGCCTCGAACAAGTCAGCACGACTGAGGTTAGCCCGAATTAATTCAGCCCGAACTAGGGATGCTCCTCGCAGTTGAGCGCCAGTCAAATCGGCTCGAATTAAATTAGCGACATTTAAACTAGAATTATTCAGAATCACATTTTCAAGATTTGCGCCACTCAGTCTAGCTACATTCAGCTTGGTATGACTCAAGTTAGCACCGCTAAGGTTTGCACCACTGAAGTTAACTATACTTAAGTCAGCTGCGCTGAAATTTATGCCGCTGAGTTTGACACCATTCAGGTTAGCTTCACAAAGGCTAATACCAGTAAAGTTAATAACTCCTGCTGCGTATTGTTCTAGCAACTCTTCTACAGTCATGAATGCTACCCCTTAGATACCAACTTCAATAGTTGGTAAAGTATGCAGAAAATACGTAGTCTAAATCAAAAATGAAAATTGGTATTTTGGGACTGGGATTGATCGGCGGTTCTTTGGGTTATGATCTGCGATCGCAAGGTCATCATGTGTTAGGAGTCAGTCGCCGGGAATCTACCTGTGAAAGAGCGATCGCTTTAGGTAGCGTTGATCAAGCATCTGTGGACATGAGCCTGTTAGCAGCCGCCGAAGTTGTTTTTATTTGTACACCTATTAGTCTTATTATTCCCCAATTACAGGTGCTAATCGATCATGTGCCTGTAACTACGGTAATCACCGATGTTGGTTCAGTCAAAGCACCCATTGTCCAGGCGATCGCTCCGGTGTGGGAAAATTTCATCGGTGGTCACCCGATGGCGGGAACGGCAGATAGTGGCATAGAAGCCGCACAACGGGATTTATTTGTGGATAGACCCTATGTTCTCACACCAGATGCGACAACACCAAAGACAGCGATTTCAGTTGTAGAAGAAATTGTGCGATCGCTTGGGGCTAATCTTTATTATTGCCAACCAGATCAACATGACCGTGCTGTCAGTTTAATTTCCCATTTACCTGTAATGGTCAGTGCGGCCTTAATTGCTGCTTGCATGGGTGAAACTGATCACCAAGTGCTGCAATTAGCCCAAAATCTAGCTAGTTCAGGTTTTCGGGATACCAGCCGTGTAGGTGGTGGTAACCCAGAATTAGGGGTAATGATGGCGCAGTATAACCGCTCCGCATTGCTAAATTCATTACAACAATATCGCCAAAATCTTGATGAATTAACTAACTTAATTGAGCAAGAAGATTGGGCAGGTTTAGAACTAAAATTACAGTCAACGGGAAAAGCACGACCAAAATTTGTTGAGTAATCCTAGTGCTTTAGGGATTTCCTAGCAATAACTTATCCATATTGTCGGGGAGAGCAAAGATACCCGCCCTGATTCAGGGACGGGTGGGGACACCCATTCCAAATCATTTTTTGTAGCGACTGTCTGAAAAGTCAAGCGATGGCGCTTGTATCTGAGAAGAAGTGGTAGACTGTCACAGAAAATTGGTATCAGGCTAAAGAAAAAGGATAGGATCAAGGCGATCGCTATCCCCAAAACAATCACAAATAAACTCGTTTTGCGGCAACCATTGTTTGCACTAGATATCAGAAAGTAGGGTTGTTGATCAACTGCAACACATAGCTAATCCAGAAATGTGGTTCCCTAGCTTCTCCAATTTCCGACACAACAGCCATCAATCATTTTCTTTGATACTGCGCCATTATCTCTACTCTTTGGCAAAAATTATGACTCATGGGATGTTTAGCCTACTTTTAGCGGGAAGCTACACACCACTAAATTCAAATTGATAATCCGAGTTTGCTAAGAAGGGGGAATCAGTAAAACCTTCCTTGCTAGTGGTAGTTGATACTATATCAGGATGACTCAACAAACTGTTGACATCACTACCAACCCCCGACACACCACTCCCCAGGGATGTCAGTTCATCAAGGATATCGAAAGACCAATCCTCGTTACCAATATATGCTTTGCCATCATCAGTAGCCTCAATACTATTACCGAGTAAACTACCATTATTAATGTTGGAAGTATTGGTATTACCAAGAACATTGCTGCTATTACCACTGAGGATGTTGCTATTACCGTTGATATTGTTGCCATCGCCACTAGGTATGTTGGCATTACCGTTAACAGTATTATTATCACCTAACTGCCAGTTACCATTGCCATCACTGGTGTTGCCACTACCAAACTCCCAGTTGCCATTGCCATCGGCAGTATTGTTATCACCTAACTGCCAGTTACCATTACCATCGGTAGTGTTGCCACTACCAAAATACCAATTGCCATTGCCATCGGCAGTATTGTTGCTTCCGTAAAACCAGTTGCCATTTCCATTGCCTGTGTTACCTTCAGTGCTTGCACCAGTTTCACCAGATTCTAAATCTTTGAGATCAGATATCCAATTATCACTGTTGTATGGTACAGATATACCTTCAGGAGCTTCTGGTAGGACGTTCCCATTTGTTGAAGAGGCTGGGGTGCTACCAATAGGCAAGTTTCCAGCTAAGTCGTTACCACCACCGAAGGAATTGCCATTTCCATTACCTGTGTTATCGCTATTACTTATCCCAAGTTCACCAGATTCTAAATCGTTCATTTCGACTGTCAAGTTGTCACTATTGTATGGTACAGATATACCTTCAGGAGCTTCTGGTAGGACGTTCTCATTTGTTGAAGAGGCTGGGGTGCTACCAATAGGCAAGTTTCCAGCTAAGTCGTTACCACCATCGAAAGAATTGCTACCGCTATCAGACGAGTTACTGTCAAGACTGAGAATGTCAATTAATTGACCGAAGGGGTTGTTATCATCAGGTGCTAAACTGCGCTCGTCCTCAGTCCGAGTGTAGTTGTAGCTGTACTGGCCATCCTCACTAGTCGTAGACACATTTCCTCCATCCCCGCTCATGAAGGGATTACCCCCAGCAAAGGGACTACCACCGCTACTGTCACCACCATCACCAAAGGGATTACCACCGCTACTGTCGCCGAAACTAGTAGCATCAGAAATATTATCGGGAATATAACCATCAGGGGGGTTCCCACTAGCGAAGGCATCAGCCACACTTAAATCGGCACCTTCATCAGATATCCATTGACCATCTGTATAGTACCAATTGCCATTACCTTCGATACTGTTTTCAGCCATTATAACTATTCCTTACAATCGGTTAGATAAATTAGTCAGTTAAGTAGCTCAACCTAAAAAAAATCAGAATAAAGTGCATTAAAAAGAATGCCATTAACACACCTTACGAATGTTTTCTGTTTAATGAAGTTGCTCTACTCATATCGATAGCAGCAGAATAAACTGAAGGCAGTTTTCTCTGTTGTCATATGGAAAAAAACATGAAAAAAACAACAATTTGGCTATGAGAGCCGAGTTAGTTGGCTCTCATAAATAGTTTGGTTAACGCTAAATTCATCAACTCAATCTACAAACTTGTTGTTTTAATTTTTCTTATGCGAGCCTTAAAACAGGATGCGTAAGCAAGAAATTATATTCAGAGATAAATCTTGAATATAATTTCAATAAAAATGATAATATTTTTAACAAAAAGTTAAAATGAATAAAGTTTTGATTTGCTTGCTAATACTTTTGATCTAATAAAATACTAATTATTTTTAAATACAAGGGTGTGTTGTCGCGCAACCCAAAGTACCATCTTGATATAGCAATGTGTTGAATGCTAAGAATACAGCAGGCTCAAAAAATTAAGGTATATGAATATACTGCATAGCACACCCTGTTTATATTGTTTTATCTAGACAATATTTTTCTCGCAAATTTGCTTATACTTTACAAATGTAAATATAACAGTCTCATTTAAGCAGAAAAATCTGCATAAAAACTGTTGAATTTAAAAGTTAACGCGTCTATATCTGTGTTCATCTGTGGTTAATTAATTCCCTCTAGTGAGGAATACCATATAATTTTTCAGAAAAAACACAGACAGATGATTATATTAAACTTCTTTGCAATACTTAATTTTTCTATAATTAAAATAAATTAACATAGATTAAAAATAATAACTAACATAATAATTTATGAAGTTTATTACGCTAAATTGAGAGTATGCTTAATCCTTGAAGCCTAGTTAAAAGTTTAGGTGACTTAGAGACAAAAAACTCAACATTAATTAACTATTTGTCACACTTTTTAGTGCTAATAGCTAATGATGAAAAGTTTGTTTGTGCTGAGTTACTGACTAGGTTATTAAGCAAGGCGTTGAAACTTTCAACTGAGCCAAGTAATAAGAGCAAACACCAAAGCAAGTTTAAGGGCGAGAAGTAACAATGATTGATAAAATTTTGCTAGCGGTTTCTGGCTTGGGCCATGCAGAAGAAATGCTCAAAACCTTAAAGGAGATGCCATCAATCCAATCCGCAAAGGTTACAGTTTTGCACGTTGTACCTCCCCAAAGTACTGCGTCTGCAATGACAGATAAATGGGAAGAGGGTGGTAAAATCCTGGCTAATGCCATTCAGTCTCTGAATTTAGACCCCAGTCAGGTGTCTTCAATTTTGCGGCAAGGTGATCCCAAGGATGTAGTTTGCCAGGTAGCAGATGAAATGGATGCTAACTTAATTATTATGGGTTCACGGGGACTCAAGCGTCTGCAATCAATTTTATCTAACTCGGTGAGTCAGTATGTTTTCCAGCTATCTTCTCGCCCCATGTTGCTGGTAAAAGATGACATTTATGTCAAAAAAATTAAGCGCGTGATGGTAGCGATGGATAATTCTGATTCTGCCAAAAAATGCTTAAGTTTGGCTCTGTTTTTGTTACGAGATATTCCGGGTAGTCAGTTAATTTTGACTAATGTTACTACAGATTTGCGTGGCAAAACATCTGAAGTGACGGATATTAACCCAGAGAAAAATTCAGTTTTGGCAGAAGCGGTTGCCGAAGCCCAAAAATACGGTGTGCAAACTCGTTGTGTCACTAGTAGCGGCAAACCAGGTGAAGAAATTTGTCGCCAGGCAGAAGAGTTAAATACAGACTTATTGTTGATCGGATCTCCAGACCGTCGGCCATCGGTGGCTAAGAGTTTTGTCGATATAGACAGACTTATCGGTGCTTCTTTGTCTGACTATGTTCGAGTGAATGCCACTTGTCCTGTGTTGTTGGCGCGGACTGTGGCTTAACATCACCCTAAATTTAGCGGTTGTTGACATACCTCCTCTTCCTGAAGGAGAGAGTATTCCTTAACGCTTCATTGGGTCGATGCTATCGAAATAGTCTTACCATCCCTCGACGT
Organism: Nodularia sp. LEGE 04288; assembly: GCF_963896525.1. Classification (NCBI taxonomy): domain Bacteria; kingdom Bacillati; phylum Cyanobacteriota; class Cyanophyceae; order Nostocales; family Nodulariaceae; genus Nodularia; species Nodularia sp. LEGE 04288. The sequence continues at coordinate 60,947 of NZ_CAWQOY010000022.1, read as the reverse complement.
TCGTTTAAAGTCTCCCAATGCCCTGTGGCGACTATATTTCAATATTACCAGAAAGCCGTCCGAAAAGGACGGGGCTTGTATCCCATTATTTTCGGTCAACAAAAAACCCCTGCACCAATGGTGTTGGGGTTCTTTATCTTATACACAAATGTCAAGAATCTTTTCCACCTTCACGGCTAGCAGTTTGGATGTAAAGAACTATTAAAAACACTGCGGGAACTAGAACGAACAGAATGCTCGCTACGAACCCTAGTTCATTCACTTGCATAGCAAGAAAGCCTCTCTTTAATTTCAGTTTCCAGTCAACAACTTTAGAATAGCATTATCGATGCCAGTGTTAGCTGAAATTTTTGACAAGTTAGATGTTAGGGTTTTGTGACTACACTAACTGGTCCATTGACTAGGGTTTGACAGGCGAGACGGTAATTATCAGGCTTTTTTTTAAACTTTTGGTTCTCTACATTTGTGCGTGGGGAAAGGTTTTCCATTCCTTCGACTATCTCTACAATGCAAGTACCACATTGACCAGCACCACCGCAATTGGTCATTTTGCCAATTAATTTATAGATGTCAATGCCATTTTGCATGGCTTTGAGTCGAAGGTTAGCCCCATCAGCTGCTATTACTTCTTTATTTTCTTTGACAAATTTGATGTTACCCATAGCTGATTGATACCTTTTTGACTGTAGGCGTGGCTGGAAAAGCTGAGTTCTGCACAGGTTCCGTAAACTATCCTACTTAATTTCTGGTAGTTTATTACAAAATATTAAGAAATATCAAGTTTAAATACAAAGAAGTTGCCAAATAAATAGGACAGGTATATTACCTGTCCCAATAATCGGTAATCGGTTAGCTTACCTGAATCCAACGGCTGCTTGCCATACAAAAGCCAACAACAAGAAAAATACGGGAATAATTGGGAGAACATCTACCAAAGGATCGAAGATTTGGTAAGCTTCAGGCAATTTTGCTAATAACAATGCTGCTTCCATGTTTGTCTAAATCCACCTATCTAACACAGAGTTAATATTTGAAATTTATCTTAACATGGTTTGGGTATTGGGGATTGGGTATTTAATATTTTGGGATTGAACAAATTCTGGGACAGTGCCTATTCCTTAGTTGAGCCAGTGTGCAAATTCGGTGGCAAAGCGATCGCTTAATATTGCTTCACGAATCTTTTGCGTAAAACGAATTAGTTCGGTAATGTTGTGAATACTCAATAATGTGTAGCCTAAAATTTCTTGCGATCGCACTAAATGAGATATGTACGCACGGCTAAAGTTTTGACAAGCATAACAAGGGCAAGTTTCATCTAATGGCGCATAATCTTCACGAAACTTAGCATTCTTTAAATTCCAGCGTTCGCCTTGGACAATTGCTGTGCCGTGTCTCGCCCAACGGGTAGGAATCACACAATCAAATAAATCTACACCAGAAGCGATCGCAATTGCCATTTCCCGATAAGTACCCACACCCATCAAATAACGCGGCTTTTCTGGAGGTAATAGTGGCGCTGTCGTGCGGACAATATCAGCCATGAGTTCCGGCGGTTCTCCCACACTCACCCCACCAATAGCATATCCAGGCAAATCCAACTTCGCTAAAGCTTGGGCGGCTTGGGCGCGTAAATCCAGATACACCCCTCCTTGAACGATACCAAACAAAGCTTGATCACTACGTTGATGAAAGGTGATGCAGCGTTCCAGCCAACGATAGGTTCGATCAGTTGCAGCTTGCACATCTTCGCGACTAGCTGGGTAGGGGGGACATTCATCAAAGGCCATGATCACATCAGCCCCTAATGTATTTTGGATCTCTATGGAGCGTTCCGGCGTTAAGTGAATAATTTGTCCATCGTGGGGTGAGCGAAAAGTGACACCATCTTCAGAAATTTTCCGCATTTCGCTCAAGCTGAACACCTGAAACCCACCGGAATCGGTGAGCATTGGTCCATTCCAGCCCATAAATTTATGTAAACCACCACCTCCAGCAACTATTCTCTCCCCTGGTTGCAGATGGAGATGATAGGTATTGGATAATACCATTTGCGCCCCAGTGCTTTTTAGTTGGTCTGGGGTGACAGTTTTGACATTTGCCAGGGTTCCCACAGGCATAAATCTTGGGGTTTCCACAGGGCCGTGAGGAGTATGAAAGACCCCAGCCCTAGCTTTTGTCTGGCTACATTCAGCCAGGGATTGAAAAGAAAAGTTGGCACTCAAGGTAAAATTAATGCGATCGCGCTAAATGTTTAAATAGTGGTAATTGATTGATTGTGAATACTTGAGTAATCACTACTAAGCCTGATTTCTCTCTTCGTTCTCTGTATTTGGTGGGGTGGAAAAGAAATTTATTTAACCACAGAGGCACAGAGGACACAGAGTTAAGAGGAATGTTTTGACTACAATTTTTACCCATTTTGAAAGGGGTTATATTCACGACCAACCTATGACCGACTTTTTGAGTATATGCTTTATCTGTTGCTCATTAAAATGAATCAGAACAGTCATCGTCAATTTCTGCATCCCATTTAGCAGAGAAGACTTGCTCCATCATCGCTTCTATGGCGTTGACATTCAAGCCGCGCTCCTTGCGCTCTTGTGAGGGAGTCGAAAGCGGAATCAGCCGTAAACACATACCTTCTTGCAACAAATCAAAGTAGGTTTCTTGTTGCGGGGACTGTTTGAGTTCTAGGTAATCAAAACTATAAACATTCAAGTAAAGCGCACAGTTAGCAACTAGGGTAGACCTTTGAGGATTAACAAAGACTTCCATCACATCTCCTTCACCCTCGCTCTGTAATTTGCCGAATTGAGTGTAGATGTAGTGGACTCGACCTAAATCAGACAGCAATCGCCGAATGTCGAGCTTATTTACAATTATTCCCGTGTTAACAATACACGGAGCTGGTATCCTGGTGTCGGGTAGATGGTGACTCATAGGAAAATAGGAGATAAGCAAAGGTGAGGTACAACACAGCTAAAAGCTCAATTTCACAGCCTGTTGGCCCCCTACATTTAAAAAAATATCAACTTTGGAGGGCGATCGTCTCAATTAAGTCTAGGGTAAGTTATTAGTTGAAGAATGCAAAGTCCAATTCTTTCTTGTACTAGTTTGGTTTGCTAACTTCACTGGTATTCAGTTGCAATCAGCACTCGAAACAGATATTACTGAGAACAGCATAACAAAGTTTTCTCAATGAGTCTCTGATCATAGGTGATCTTTTTTAAAGCTTTAAAATCCCCTACTGCTGCTCCTACCGGAATTGTGGACAACATTTGTCAGCAAGTTTAGGTATATTAATTAACGCGATGAATCAGCCCCAGTGGTGGAAAAAATTAGGTTTAAATTTATTTGCTAGTATAATATTCTACAGTTCTATTCCTCTGCCCTATATAAACGGGCTAGACTTCGCCAGAGTGGCGCATTTTGCCCCGCTAGTCGGGGTGATGATTGGCTCAATTTTAGGGCTATGTGATGTGGTCATGAATTATTTGGGGATACCACTGCTCACTCGTAGCGCTTTGGTGGTGAGTATTTGGATTGCGATTACTGGAGGTTTGCACTTAGATGGGGCTATGGATACTGCCGATGGTTTGGCGGTGGGTAACCCAGAAAAACGCTTAGAGGTGATGACAGATAGTGCTACAGGTGCATTTGGGGCGATGGCGGCGATCGCCTTAATCTTACTGAAAACCACAGCGTTCATAGATATTGCAGATCACCGTTGGCTAGTGCTGATGGCGGCTTGTGGATGGGGACGCTGGGGACAACAAGTAGCGATCGCTCGATATCCTTATTTGAAACCGACGGGTAAAGGCGCATTTCACAAAGCAGCGATTCGTTCATACCAGGATTTATTACCGGGACTGTTTTTATTATTTAGTCTCAGTGGTGTTTTAGTCCTATTAGATAGGAAATATTTATTTTTCGCCCTCAGTATGATATTGGCTGGAAGTGCGATCGCCACCCTTACCGGATTATGGTTCCATCACAAATTAGGCGGACACACAGGAGACACCTACGGCGCAGTTGTTGAGTGGACAGAAGCCTTATTTCTCTGCGTTTTGACCACTTTTTAGTTACGAATTACGAATTACGAATTACGAATTACGAATTACGAATTACAAATTACGAATTACGAATTACTTAACTTCTTGCAGTTTTGTCACCTTCAGTTTAAAAGGTCCAACCCCGGTTTCCCCAAAAGACCAGACACGGATAATATAGTTTCCGGTTTCCTGAATGCGAGTAAACAGTAAGGAATTGCTAGTACCATCCGGGCCATCATCATTTTCTGCCACTTGCGCGCCATTGGGGCCTAAGAGTGTGATGATGGTGTCAAAACTCTCAGAAGACAAGTCAATGACTAAGTTATCACCTGTGTTCAGGTTCACCATATAATCACGGCCAAACCCACCCTGTCCTGTGGGAATGTCTTTATTTGAGAGTGTATCGGCAAGTTCCGTGCTGGGAGTTAAAGGAATTGGACTATACAATTTATTTTGGGCAAATCCTACCCTGGGATTGATGCCCATGACTAACAAGGTGGCAGGAATAATCATTAGTTGTCTCAAACCCACCACAAAAGCTTTACTGATCATTATTAAACTGTGTTCCCACAAAAACAGGGTAATCGGTTAATTATAGGTTTGTTCAGCTGTAATTTGCTTGTAAAGTTTTTGGGGAGTAGTAACAGCGACTAAACCTAAGACGGTAATACCATGCTGATTAAGTATTTTTACAGCCGACCTGGTTGTAGCACCAGTGGTATAAATATCGTCAACTAACAACACTGGGACATGGGGACGGCGACGGCGTAATTCTTGCCCAACAGCAAATGCATCAGCTAAGTTAGCTTCTCGTTCAGAGACTAATAAATCAAATTGTGGTTTAGTTTCTTGGACTCTGGTTAAACCATTGACCTGCAATTTTAACCCAGTTGTTTGACAGAAACTTTTTGCTATTAATGCAGCTTGGTTATAACCACGTTTTTTTTGCTTATGGGGATGAAGTGGGATGGGGATAACTAAAGGAAGCGTTTTGGACACATTTGATAACAACCATGCTTCTCCTAGCCATTGACCCAAGGGGCGGGCAATTTGCGGTTGATTTTCATATTTCATCACGGCGATCGCTCTTTTGACAATCCCACCATACATTCCCCAGCCAAATACTGGTATTGGTTGTTGCCACAAAACCGTAGGATCTTTGTGCTGACACTTTTGTAGTTGCTTCGTACAGTCAGGACAAAATTCACCAGATGTAGGTCTTTGGCATAAAAGACAATTGGATTGCAGAAACAGGTTGAGAAAGTTGTTAAAACTGTGCTTCCAGATTGGCATTTAAACGAGTAGGGAGTGGGAAATGGGGAAAATCCCCTTGAGTTTTTAACTATTGTGCAGCAATTTCATATATACGCGATCGCAGCGTGGTGTTTCTACTCCCGTTGCAGCTTGATAACCATTGCTTTCATACAGTTTGACTGCTTCCACCAATACACTAGCGGTTTCAATCCAAATTTCCTGAAAACCACGGTTGGCGATCGCTGCTTCTAGTTGTTGTAATAAATATTTCCCCAGTCCTAAACCTCTGACACTCGATAAAAGATACATTTTGCGGATTTCCACAGCTTTTCTACCACGTTTAATCGGGTAATATGCCCCCGTACCAACTAGCTGATTTTGGTGTTCGATTACCCAAAACTCACCTCCAGTTTCTAAGTAAAATTCCTCTATTTGCAGCACATCTTTGTCTGCGCCCTTGGGTTCCCAACCCAGACCATATTCTGATAATACATAACTGACGACAGAAGCTGCTCTGGTGCGATCGCCTATCTCCCAGTTACGAATCAAAAAATCTTGATAATAGTTTTTCATTACTATTTAGGGGTCAGGTTTGCACAGAAAATTTTTCTGAATATATATCCCAATGTACCGAGTCAAGAACTAAGTCGGCGGAAAAATTTAAATGTCTATAACGAAATGTAAAGAAAGCTAATAGCTTGACAATAGGGGGTTTCACATTTTCACAAAACTAAACATATATTTGTTTTATTGTACCAACTGACTTCTGGAAAAAATATGTTACAAGCTGCTAAGTAACATCACCCTAAATATAGCCATCTCAAAAAAGGAAAAATCTGCCTAATCATACTAAATGTGGCTCATTCACATCCAAATCAAACAACATAGCAATGTATTAGCAAGTGCTAATCATTAAGTAAAAACCCATAAAATTACCGATTTTGAGGAATAACAATGTCCTAAATTATGCGAGTACGTCCATCTTTATCTAAGACTTCTATGCTAAATTATTACGTGTAAACTAAAACATTACTCATACGCCAGTCCTACCAGCAAAAATCAAGCTATTAAGGAATGCGTGACAAATGTCAATTAGTTTATTCTTGAATCTTGAAAATCAAGACTTTTTTCCCTAGAGAGAATATAAGACCAAAGCAGCTATTGAGCAACTCAGGCATTTCTGTTGAATGGGAAAGCCCACAAATTACCCCTATCCGGGTGATTGTTTAGCAGTTCAAATCATTTCAAAGATTAACAAAATGAAAAACCACGAACAAAAACCCACAAATCTACAACAGCTAAACTGCAATAAAATGCCACTATTTGAACCCCTCAAATTGGAAGAGCAAGATAGCGTAGTTGGTGGTCAAAGTTTCACAGAAGTGATTTTAAATCAAGCAGTAGGTCTTGCAACTAGATTTGTGCCACCGAGTCCTAACGTTCCGGCGAATCCTAACCTTTTTCCGCAGGGTTTTGGTCCCTGTGGAACGTTTATTTGTGCAATCAATTTAGCCCCCAGTCCCGTGGAACCTCAATAGCTGGCGTGGCGTAGCCTTCTACAACCCTTACTTCGTGAATCACCGGCTCAAAATCCCCACCCTATGCGTACATTGAGAGTGGGGACTTGTGCTTTACGTTACAGTAATTTATGAAACTTTAAAAGGGGTATCGCCGATTTGCCCACCATTTCCGCCCCTGAGCCGTTTTAAATGTGTCCCAAGCTACTTTATCACCTTTTTGTGTGGTGTGGAGAGAATCGCGATTTGATCACTCAAAATAATCATCCAGACATTTTTTGGTCATAAAATGCTACAAGCTGCTAAATAACAGCACTGTAAATATCGCAGGAGCAAAAAAAGGGGGATATGGCTAAATATCGTAACTATGACGGTATTCACAGCTAAACAAAAGCAGCTAGAAATGTATAGCTAAATTGGAATTACTAAGTATAAAACCAGTGTCAGAGTCCTGATCAATGAAAAGTGTCCTCAAATATGAGGCTGCGGTTATATTTATACAAGATTTCTATGCTAAATTATTACGTGTAAACTAAAACATTACTTAGTTTATTTTTTGGATCTTGAGAATCGGGACTCCTGCCCCTACAGGGAATATAAAACCAAAGAAGCTACGCAGCAACTCAGGCATTTCTGTTGGGGAAAACCCACCCTGTACCCCTATCCTGGTATTTGTGTAGTCGTTCACATAGCTTTAAAGATTAACAAAATGAAAAACAACGAACAAAAACTAACAAATCCACAACAGCTAAACTGTAATACAAAGCCACTATTTGAACCGCTCAATTTGGCACAGCAAGATAGCGCAGTTGGTGGATTGTTCTCCCTGTCGATTTTGGATGCGTTTCCTGCTGATTTACTCATTCCGGGAAGAGAAGAAGCAGAAGCAGCAGCAGCAGCAGCAGAAGCAGCAGGAACAGTAGCAGTATTACAGGCACAAGCACTGGGATTTTCGATTCAGTTTCCTTTGAGTTTATTACTTAATTAATCGGAAACGGTATAAATTTTTTCACGAAATCGCGTAATTTCCCATGCTTATATTAGCTGGGGATGTCAGCGAGCCAAAAATGAAACGTTCTCAAGGTGTTTTTTGACATAGCCCAAAGACCCTTGGGAACAGTTCAGTGTTTGGCAATACATTAACTTTTGGACGTTTCTGGAGATTGTATTGATATCGGTATAGCATTTCCCAGTCTAATAAAGTCCAAAACTATCCGCGTTTATCTGCGTCCATCTGCGTTTAATTATTACTGCTTGTACCTCACTTGAATAGGAATTGCTGGGACTAATGGCGAAAAACATGGCTTGGTTACTGCACCTCGAATTTTGACCGTGAACCAAAAATTCAGCAAATAAGCAAAGCCAATTCTCTTAAACCTGCGCCAAATTTCCGGAAATGCTGACTATTAATGACAAAAAATTAGATTAAATATATATTAGATTTCTTTAACGAAAATTGTCATGCAAATATCCTTACCAAGCAAATGGCAAAACTAAATAGTTGAAACCTGCTGTAATTTGGGAGATTAACCGGATAGCATTTAAATACGTCTAAACAGACTCTTCAGGATTAAAAGGTCAGTAATCATCAATGTCGCAGTTTTATTTTGATACAAACAATAACGGTCATAAATCTTTTGAATTACCAGGCGCTAGACCGCATTACAACCCAGACCGCCCTGGACAAGTAGAGCATATTTTTCTCGATCTGTGCTTGGATATTCCTCACCAAAGTTACCACGGTAGTTGCAGCATTCGCCTGTTGCCGATCCGCAATGGTATTGACCGTTTGACTTTGGATGCTGTCAACTTAAATATCCAATCTGTACAGGTAGACGAGATAGCGCAGGATTTTGACTATAACGGCGAACATCTGGTGATTCAACTTTCTCAACCAACGCAGATTGGTCAGCATTTGTTGATTGCGATCGCCTACTCAGTGGAAAAGCCTCAACGCGGTATATACTTTATTCAACCAGACAAACACTACCCCAACAAGCCCACCCAAGTCTGGACACAAGGCGAAGACGAAGACTCTCGTTTCTGGTTTCCCTGCTTCGACTATCCCGGACAACTTTCTACTTCCGAAATTCGGGTACGGGTTCCCAAAGATTTAATTGCTATTTCCAACGGCGAACTGATTGACACCCAAAAAGATGGGGATGAAAAAATCTACCATTGGTCACAACAGCAGATTCATCCTACCTACTTAATGACCTTAGCAGTAGGTGACTTTGCCGAAATTCGTGATGAATGGCAAGGTAAACCCGTCACCTACTACGTAGAAAAGGGTAGAAAGGACGATGCTAAACGCAGCATGGGCAAAACTCCCCGCATGATCGAGTTTTTGAGCGAAAAGTATGGTTATGCTTATGCTTTTCCTAAATATGCCCAAGTTTGTGTAGATGATTTCATCTTTGGTGGGATGGAAAATACTTCCACAACCCTACTAACAGATAGATGTTTACTCGATGAACGCGCCACTTTAGATAACCGTGGCACAGAAAGTTTAGTTGTTCACGAATTAGCGCACCAGTGGTTTGGTGACTTAATCGTAATTAAACATTGGTCTCATGCTTGGATTAAGGAAGGTATGGCTTCCTATTCGGAAGTTATGTGGACAGAACACGAATATGGCGACCAAGAAGCCGCATACTATCGATTATTAGAAGCGAGAAGTTACTTAAGCGAAGATAGCCACCGCTACCGCCGCCCGATGGTAACTCATGTTTACCGGGAAGCCATAGAACTTTATGACCGCCATATCTACGAAAAAGGGTCTTGTGTTTATCACATGATTCGGGCGGAATTAGGAGAAGAATTATTTTGGCCAGCAATTCAAAGTTTTGTCCAAGATAATGCCCATAAAACTGTAGAAACAGTAGACTTACTCCGCGCCATTGAAAAGGCTACCGGGCGTAATTTGGCATACCTGTTCGATCAATACGTTTATCGTGGTGGTCATCCCGATTTTAAAGTAGCTTACTCTTGGGATGGAGATGCTAATTTGGCGAAAGTCACAGTCACTCAAACCCAAGCTGACAAGAATGATAGCAAAGATTTGTTTGATCTGAAAATCCCCATTGGTTTTGGCTACAATCAACTGGGTAAACCTCCACAAATCACCACTTTCACTGTGCGGGTGAATGAACGGGAACAAAGCTTTTACTTTCCCCTAGCAGAAAAGCCCCAATTTGTCAGCTTTGATGTGGGAAATCATTTCCTCAAAACTGTGACTTTGGAATATTCAGTTCCAGAGTTGAAAGCACAGTTAGAATTTGACCCTAACCCCATTTCTCGGATCTATGCAGCCGAAGCTTTAGCAAAAAAAGGCGGATTAGAAGCTACCATTGCCCTATCAGCTGCACTGAAAAATGATTCCTTTTGGGGTGTGCAGGTCGAAGCTGCTAAACAACTGGCAGAAATTAAGTTAGATCAAGCCTTTGATGGGTTAGTTCCTGGATTACAAGACCAAAATGCTTATGTGCGGCGTTCTGTAGTCGAAGCACTGGCGACCATCAAAACCCATGACAGTTACAAAGCTGTGAAAAAGTTGGTCAAAAATGGCGATCCCAGTTACTACGTGGAAGCAGCCGCTTGTCGGGCTGTGGGGTCAATCGCATCTGTGAATTTGGCAGACAAACCCAAGGAAGAAAAAGTAATCAAGCTGCTGCAATCCGTTTTAGAATCAAAGGCGGGTTGGAATGAAGTGGTGCGGAGTGGTGCAGTGGTTGGTTTAGCTGAACTGAAAACTTCGGAAGCTGCTGTAAACCTGCTGCTAGAATACACGAAACTGGGTGTACCACAACCATTACGTCTAGCCACAATTCGGGCTTTAGGCAAGATTTCTGTGGGTCAAAGTCCGGTGAATTTAGAACGGATTTTAGAAAAGTTAGCAGAACTAGCCAAAGAAACCTTCTTTCTCACCCAAGTTGCTGTAGTTATAGCCTTGGGACAAATGGAAACTCGCAAAGCTATGGGAATTTTGCGATCGCTAGCCGACCAAACACCAGATGGGCGTGTGCGTCGCTATGCGGAAGAAGAAATTTCCAAGGTGCAAAAGAATGTGGGTACAGACAATGCACTGCGCCAGATGCGTGAGGAACTCGACCAAATCAAGCAACAAAATCAAGAACTGAAAAGTCGCTTAGAAGGTTTGGAAGCAAAATCTAAATAGTCATTGGTCATTGGTCATTGGTCATTGGTCATTGGTCATTGGTCATGAGATGGGGTATTGATGATGAGGAAAACTATTTCCCCACTCACCACTCCCCACTCCCCGGTCATTGGTCATTGGTCATTGGTCATTAGTCATTGAGAAGTGACTGTCTTCTCCCCCCTGCACCCTGCTCCCCTGCCTCTTTCCCCACTCACCACTCCCCGGTCATTGGTCATTAGTCATTGAGAAGTGACTGTCTTCTCCCCCCTGCACCCTGCACCCTGCACCCCTGCCTCTTTCCCTACTTCTCAAGAAAATATTTGTAGTTTTATAAAGTATAATTAAGAAAAAGATAAAAACATCTGGGCAGTATTGTAGGCTAAAACGGCCAAGTATATTACCCGGAAACAATTTAAATTCCTAGTTTTTGATACAAAACTACAAAAAATCCCGAATTACAATTAATTTGTAAGTTGGGACATAAAAAACGAAAGTATATAATTCCCAGTTGAAGAGGTATGTAAAGGCGTGGGTCAGAATCAGCCCGGTCAGCTAAGACGCTACAATTCAGACGCGATCGCTCGTCACTATCGTTACCGTCCCTGGCTTGCTTGGGGGCGAATGTTACAAGTTATCTGGTCTTTTGCTATATTTATCTTCAGTCTCAAGTGGGACGAATGGCAAGATAAAGTCGAGCAAAACAAAGGTAAACGCGCCACTCAGTTACGAGAACTACTCACTAGACTTGGCCCGACATTTATTAAAGTTGGTCAAGCCCTATCCACTCGGCCAGATTTAATCCGGAAGGATTTTTTAGAGGAACTGATCAAACTACAAGACCAGTTACCACCTTTTGATAGTGCGATCGCTTATCAAATTATCGAAACCGAGTTAGACAGACCCATTTCCGAAGTTTTTAGCGAATTGTCAGCTAGCCCAGTGGCGGCGGCTAGTTTAGGGCAAGTTTATCGTGGTCGTTTACTAACTGGCGAAGAAGTAGCAGTGAAGGTACAACGCCCCAACTTACGCCCAGTGATCACACTCGACCTTTATCTGATGCGGTGGATAGCTGGCTGGTTAGCGCCTTGGCTACCCCTCAATCTCGGTCACGATCTGACTTTAATTGTGGACGAGTTTGGCATCAAGTTATTTGAAGAAATTGATTACATCAATGAAGGTCGTAACGCCGAAAAATTTGCCAGCAACTTCCGCAGCGATCCGCGAGTTAAAATTCCGGTGATTTACTGGAGTCAGACTAACACCCATGTTTTAACTCTGGAATGGATTAATGGCTTCAAACTCACCGATACAGACAGAATCAAAGCAGCAGGTTTAGACCCAGAAGTTATTATCCAAATTGGCGTAACTTCAGGTTTACAACAGCTATTGGAACACGGTTTTTTCCATGCTGACCCCCATCCAGGAAATTTGTTTGCTATGCCCGATGGACGCATGGCGTACATTGATTTTGGCATGATGGATCAGTTAGAGGAAAACACCAAAGAAACTCTAGTAGATGCGCTAGTTCATCTGGTAAACAAAGACTACGCCGATTTAGCCGCAGACTTTGTTGAATTGGGTTTTCTCACACCAGACACAAATATTTGCCCCATTATCCCCGCATTAGAATCAGTATTGGGAAATGCCATAGGCAAAAATGTCACGGAATTTAACTTCAAAACCATAACTGATGAATTTTCGGAACTGATGTATGAATATCCGTTTCGAGTTCCCGCAAAGTTCGCCTTGATTATTCGTTCTTTGGTAACACAAGAAGGTATTGCCCTCAGTCTCAACTCAGACTTCAAAATTGTGGAAGTCGGTTATCCCTACATAGCACGACGCTTACTAACTGGGGAATCTCCCGAATTAAGGCGGCGACTATTGAACGTCTTGTTTAAAAATGGTAAATTCCAGTGGCAACGCTTAGAGAATTTGATCGAAATAGCTCGTACTGATAGCAACTTTGATGTATTACCCACAGCCCAAATGGGATTACAATATCTGATGTCTGAAGAAGGTAAATTTCTTCGCCGAGAGTTCGTATTAGCACTCACCGAAGATGACCGTCTCCATACTGAAGAAGTTCAACGCCTGTGGGATTTGGTTAAAGATGACATCAAACCGAATCGTTTGTTAGACGTAGCCATTAGAATGTTGACAGAGTTATCTAGAGAAAGCGTCGCGGCTATCATTCCCAAATCAGGTTTTTTTGCTGCTTTTGGTGGTGTTCAATCAAACTGTAAAAAATAAAAAGTTCAATTTTTTTGCTGCTTAAGTTTTTAATTTAAATTCGGAGTTTTCATGTACTATTTTCCTGAACAACCACCCTATTTTCTGCTAATCATTGGTTTTTTCATAGCATTGACTTCCGGTCTGGCTTTATCAGGCACACTAAAAGTCATAGTGCAGCAATGGACAAAAAATAGTGCAGAAATTTCTCAATCTCCTTCCTCATTAAAACAATTATTTGTGCCATTTTTGGGAATTACTGGCGGTGTTTGTCTATTTCTCTCATCAGGGTTAGAGATATTTGGCTTTCCGTCCTCATTGGCTTTGGGGGTAGGTTTACCAGTAAGTCTTCTGACTTGTTTATTGGTTTGGCTGCAATTGGGAAGTTTGCTAACTTTTGCCAAACGCGAAGGAATGCAAGCTTTAGATTTAGATTCTTGATCTGATAACTATTGATAATTAAGTAAGATATTCTGACAGCATTTTTTGCTGAATTTAGACCAAAGTCGAGAGACGTTCATGCAACGTCTCTAAATTTTTTTATCTGGGTTTGTGTGTTTGATTTACCTAAAAAAACCTGTAATAGCAAGCAGTTTTTTTCTCAGTAATTAAATTTATTTATAGTAAAAATTAGCATTTTTTAAAGCCATAACTCTAGCTAAATTTAAACGGTAGTGATAGCCAATTCTTTTTTGCAATTTTCCCCATAAACTCACCTGGTTGTTAATCAAGGAAGCATCTATATGATGAACTACATCTTTGATTTCTTGCCAGCCATCTGAAGAAATCGTCCAACCCACCTTAGTAGCAGCTATTCCCATTGCATTACCTTCACCAGCATGAATCCCTCTTAATTCCAAATACCTGCCAATCATTGCCCAACATTTTAAGTAATCTACTTCCCTACCATTGTCTCTAGTAATAACAAATAAAGATTCTCCCATATAAGTAACAGTTTCTAACTCTATATTTAAGTTTACAGCTACTTTTTGAAGAGGAGGCAATCTTTCAGGATTATACTTATTGGCGTGTTCTACCAAGTTTTCATAGTGTCCGGCTGTAATTCCTGGTTTCCACTGTAAATTATCTGGTAAAGGAGCTAATATTCTTGTGTCTGCATCAATATGAATTGCCGCTGGAAATTTTGATAAAGCAACTTCCATAAGAATACTTTTGTCATTATAACAATGCAGAATCCCCTGTTGGCGATGTTTAAAAGCTAAAACATTGGAATTTTCTTGAAAGCAACTTGGTTCGTCTGTTAAGACTAATAATATAGTGCCAGGAGAATATTTTTCTAAATCACTAGCTAATTGTTGAGCCAGAAGACGATATTTATTTCTTAAGGCTAATGTACAAAAGCAGAAATCCTTTTGTTCGTGACTCATAAACTGCTTGTTAATTGTATTTTATCTGAATTTCAATAGAGACAAAATAAATGATAGACAAATATTGTAAATGATTTTGCGTGATTTTTTTAAACTTCAGTGCCACACTCACCCGTCAGGTAAGTATGTAATATATCTTGTCTCTATCTGTCGCCTGAGTTATGAGATACTAGATTTTTGCTACAAATTAAGTCATTACTTAATAATTCGAGTGTTGGGAACTTGGGAGGGGTCGCAGAGTGGCTGAGGATAAAAGTACAGTAAGCCCAGAACAGATTGATCAGCAGGACTTTTCTTGGTCTTTCTGGTTTACATTGCCACTCTACCCTTATGGCAAGCGGCGGACAATTCGCCAAGAAGTAATTAAAGACACCATCTGGACTTTTGACCAAATGCAGGGCATTTTCTACGTTGTTGTGCCGATTCGCATGACCGTAGTTAAGCTAGATCAAGGAGGTCTTCTCGTCTATGCTCCCGTTGCGCCCACCCCAGAATGTATCCGACTTGTGAAAGAGTTGGTGGCAGAACACGGAGAGCTTAAGTATATTATTTTGCCAACTGTCTCCGGGCTAGAACACAAAGTCTTCGTTGGCCCCTTTGCCCGATACTTTCCCAACGCACAGGTTTTTGTGGCTCCACATCAATGGAGTTTTCCGTTAAATCTTCCTCTGGGC
This sequence comes from Nodularia sp. LEGE 04288, assembly GCF_963896525.1. Taxonomy (NCBI): domain Bacteria; kingdom Bacillati; phylum Cyanobacteriota; class Cyanophyceae; order Nostocales; family Nodulariaceae; genus Nodularia; species Nodularia sp. LEGE 04288. The sequence goes on along the minus strand of NZ_CAWQOY010000022.1, from coordinate 45,671 downwards.
TGGCTGGGCTTACCTGCTAAACGAACTCAGGTATTACCTCCAGATGCTAGCCAAACCCCATTTGCTGAGGAGTTTGACTATGCGATTCTCGGACCTATCGAGCTAGGGCCGGGGAGGTTTGCGGAAGTGGCATTTTTCCACAAGCGATCGCATACTTTATTAGTAACCGATTCAATAATTTCCGTATCAGTAGATCCGCCAGCGATTGTACAATTAGATCCATATCCCTTGCTATTCCATGCCAAAGACAAAGCATCTGATCTGATTGCAGATACTCCAGCAAATCGCCGTCAGGGATGGCAGCGTATTTCGTTATTTGCTTTGTATTTTCGTCCCAGTGTATTAGAAGTCATTGGATGGGGTAAAGTATTGCGCGATGCTATTCAAGCACGCGATCGCTCACAAAAGGCTTATTTTGGTTTATTTCCTTTTAAATGGCGCTCAGATTGGCAGCGCTCATTCGATATACTCAGAGGTGAGGGTCGTTTGTTTGTCGCCCCGATTTTGCAGACACTCATTCTCAACCGCGCACCGAGAGAAACCATTGACTGGGCTTCAAAGGTGGCTAGTTGGGATTTTCAGTGGATTATTCCTTGTCACTTTGACTCACCGATTAAAGCAGAACCGATACAGTTTCGGCAAGCATTCTCCTTCCTGGAAAAGCATCCGGCTAGCAGTGCGGGTTTGTTAAGTAGTAATAGTTATCCCTTACCAGAGGAGGATTTTCAACTACTTAGAGAAATTGATCAAGGTTTAAAAAGAAGTGGTATTGTGCCACCACCAAAAGAGAAAGTATAGGCTGAAATTGGCAAAATGCGGGATACTCGGCTTTAAAAGTAGTGATTGCTGCGGAACATTGGAGAAGAATTGAGCTAGAAATTGAAGATATACCTTTGAGAATGTTGCTTCAACAAAAGGTATCGCCAGCCTCAAAACCCGCAACACCCCAATAAAGCGATAGACTCGTTACAACTCTGGGAGTAAAGACTGGTTGCTTGTCAGCACAGACAACGAGCTGCTGACAGGAAACATCACTGGACATACATAAATTTTCTTGTTAGGTAATCAGTAATTAGAATCGTCAGTGTTCAATCCGGAAAAATTCCATAAGTTCAGATGATTCTGACCAATAGTTCCTTAATGGTACAAGCCCCCAGATGTCTCTGTGGAATTAATCGAAAATACGACGCTGCTAGCTTTATCTGTGGGGTCAATCCAAAATCCAAAATCCAAAATCCAAAATCCAAAATCCAAAATTGTTTGACCTAATTTGGCGTTATTGCTGTTCTGACTCTTTGTGAGGTATACCCAAGGATGAACCACAGATTTACACAGATAAATCCGTACCTACCACATTCAGACTCGCCATAACTGAATTAACTTTTGAGCAAAACGTAGTTTTATTATGCCCAGTTCCAAAATATTCACTACAAATTTTGATTTTCAAGGAGTTTACCCTTGTCCCGTCTGTCGCGTAGGTAAAATTTCTCAGATGCCAATGATGGAGACTATGGCTTGTGACTTCTGCCATGAAATTTTTACCGTTAACCTAGAACAACAACAAATCAAGATGCCTTCTCGGCAACCTCCCCTGATTTGGCGCTGGAATGGCTTTAACTGGACAGAAACCCAGTTGGAAGGTGTGGAATTGGGTTGGGGTTATGGGCTAGCAGCAATTGCTTTTGTCGTGTTGCCCACAAGTTTAATTGGTCTAGTCGCTTATTACTTTCCTCCACTATCTCATGATCCCATTACTTGGCTACCTTATATCTGGACTATACTCACTTTTTTGTCACATTTATCCGTTATTTTGTGGATTTTGGTGGAGATATATCAAATTCCAGTTGTCGCTTATTTCAGAGCCATGAATCGGTGGCGAAATGGGATGATGGGGAGAGAATAAAATTTAATCCTCAAAAGCCAAAAAATCAGAGTTAAATGCCACGACTTGATTCGTATTTGTTTGGCATAAAAACCTCTTATGGCTAATATCTAGATCAAGTGGGAAAATAGGCATAAGGCTGATGACAAACAACTGCATCGATACAAAACTACACGTTTAACTAGGCGATGACGGTAAAGTTTCGGTGTATACAAAGAAGATAGAGTATTTGAGAATTTGCCCACAAAAAGGTTATTTATGAACTGAGTTATCTAATACACGCTTGTATAATATTTAAATCTCAGTATTGAATTTAGAGCAGATAAGGAGAAGCTCTTGTTGAATTTATTTATACCTGGGGACAAGAAACCGCCCACGGGCTTGGCCAAAACAGTAACTAGAACCAATTCCAGTCTGATGAGTAGATTTGAGTAGGTTTTATTGAGCGGCTGCATCACTCATACTTTATTTGATTGTTGACAATAATATCATAATGAGCGAGATGGAGCAGTATTATAGAGTTTTAGAAATAGAACCTGGAGCAACACTTGAGGAAGTTAACCAAGCTTATAAAGATTTGGTTTTCATTTGGCATCCTGATCGCATTCCTCAAGATAATCACCGCTTACAAAAGAAAGCCCAAGACAAGCTGAAAGCTATTAATGAAGCTCGTGATAAATTGCGCTCTTTACATGGTAAGCAGAAAAACATTTATCATTCTCCAGCATCTCAAGCCAAAAAACCACCTCAAAGTACCTACAAACCACCTAAGACTAACCCTGATTTGAGTGGTAAAGACTTTAGTGGCTCTAACTTAAGCAACAAAGATTTATCTGGCAGAAACTTGAGTTACGCTGACTTGAGTGGGGCTGATCTCAGTGATAGTTTTATGCATAAAGTTATTCTCAGAGGGGCAAATTTATCTGAAGCAAATTTGTTTAGAGCTAACTTGCTTTTAGCCGACATGAGAGAAGCCAACTTGCGTTCTACTAACTTGATTGGTGCGGATTTGAGTGGAGCCGATTTGCGCGGAGCCGACTTGACAGGAGCGCGGATTCGTTCAGGCGATCGCCTGCTGGTAAAATTGATTGGTGCTAACTTAGCTGGGGCAATTATGCCTGATGGTGTCATCCATAGTTAACATGACTACACAAAGAAGGTATTGTTAACCTAAAGATGCCTACTATCGACTGAAAAAATCTGTTTTATTTATGAACATTGCCATTATTGGTTGTGGTTACGTTGGTTGTGCAGTTGCTCAAGCTTGGCAGCAAAAGATGACTTTTATGGTCACAGCTACCACAACTACCCCTGAGCGTGTCCCAACTTTACAAACTGTAGCCCAAAAAGTTGTAGTCACCCAAGGAAATGACCGAGAAAAGCTAAAATCTGTATTGCACAATCAAGATATTGTGTTGTTGAGTATTGGGGCAAAAGGGGCAAATTCATATGAAGAAACTTATCTGAATACTGCGAAAACTTTAGTGGAAATTTTACAGGATACTCCTAGTGTTAAGCAACTCATATACACTGGCAGTTATTCTGTTTATGGCGATCACAACGGTGCTGGCGTAGATGAAGAAACCCTAGCGACACCAAGCCATGATAATGGAAAAATTCTCAAAGCAACTGAAGATATATTGTTAGGAGCATCGAGTGAAAAGCTCCGTGTTTGTATCTTAAGGTTGGGAGGTATTTATGGATTTAACAGAGAACTGATCAAAATCTTCAGTAGAGTTCCTGGTACAACTCGTCCCGGTAATGGTGAAGATGTCGCTAATTGGATTCACCTTGATGATATTGTTGGGGCGATAGAATTTGTGCGTTTCAATCATTTGCAAGGTATTTATAATCTGGTAGATGATGCTGGTCTTACCAGTGGAGAATTGCTGGATAGATTGATGGAAAAACACAATTTACCCAAAGTAAAATGGGATCATACTGCCAAAAATAACCGCTCATATAATGTTAAAGTATCCAATCAAAAAATCAAAGAGGCTGGATATAAATTAATTCATCCACAGATAATTTTTTAATTAAATTTTCAAATAAATACTATGGTAAACACAGTGAACATTACAATATCTCCTACCCAATTTTACACTTGGCAAAATTATCGTTGTGTCTACGAACTACATCAACCAGCTAACTCCAGTAATGAGGGTCTACCTTTACTTTTAATTCATCCGATTGGTGTGGGATTATCGCGGCAATTTTGGCAGAGATTTCGCAGCCAATGGTATAGAAAAGGTCATAAAAATCCTATTTACAATCCTGACTTACTAGGATGTGGTGAGAGTGATATGCCCCATGTGGCTTATACTCCTAAAGATTGGGCAGAGCAATTAGAATATTTTTTGCAAACAATCGTCAAAGAACCTGTTGTGATTGTAGTGCAAGGTGCTTTATTACCAGTTGCTATAGAGTTAGTGCAGAAACAATCTAATTTAATTGCTGGAATGATTTTAGCAGGACCTCCAGCTTGGCCAGTGATTACGAAAAACTCATCAGCATTGCAGCACAAAATTGCTTGGAATATCTTTGATTCGCCTTTTGGTAAAGCTTTCTATCGCTATGCGCGGACAGAAAAGTTTTTGCGTTCTTTCTCCACTCGGCAACTTTTTGCTTCGGAAAATGCTGTAGATAAAGAATGGTTAGATATGTTAGTTGCGGGGGCGGAAAATCCTGAAAGTCGCCATGCAGTCTTTTCCTTTTTGGCTGGATTTTGGCGACAGGATTATAGTGGTTATCTTGCTTGTATCAATCAGCCGACATTGGTAGTTTTGGGAGAAACTGCATCGAGTATTAGCAAAGAAGGTAAACAAGAAACACCAGATGAACGCATGGCGGATTATCTCGGCTGTTTACCTCAAGGTAGTGGAATTAAATTACCGGGACGCAACGTTTTACCCTATGAATCCACAGTTCAATTTGTAGAAGCGATCGCGCCATTTATCGCCGGACTGAAAACTGTCACCTAACTCTGAAACAAAACAGCAATACCCAAGCGCTTCTCTTATCTCTGCTTCGTTGTCTCTTGTATTTTAACTACGAAGCTGGATCTAATATCTGGAGTTTAATCAATTGAACTAAAATCTGTCCACAAAATGTGATAAATCCACCGATTATTAAAAGCATAATTGAGTTTTTATGTTCTACAAAGAAGTTATATTTGTTGGGTTCATTTATCATATAAACAACAGGATATTTTTTGTCTTCAGTTATTAAATGAAAAATGAAAATTATTAATGAGGATATAATAACAACGTATACTATAGTGACTTGAATAACATCATTTACATTGATAATATTTTTCTCCAGCAAAAAATAACCTATTAAAAAAATAAACATTGGTAAAAATGATTTAAGTAACCTCAAAAATAACCATAAAGTCTTATGAGACTTTGATTTAATACATCGAGTTTCCAGGATTTCTTTTAACTTAGTAACAATTCCTATGGATTCTATATCATCTTCTAAAGCAAAAATTGTTGTCTCGTAATCCGACATTTTTAAACTAACTTGTGGCTGTTTTGATTGGAATCGAATTTGGTAAAACTCTGACTGACCTAATTGTTTTAATTCCTCTAATGAATCTAATTCATAATCTTCAGTACATATGATGTAACATTGGCAATAAGTTTGATATATTGCGTCGAGTTTTTCAATATCTTCTAGAAAAAGTTTGACAGGAGGCAGAGACGTGTATACATATTTTGGTAATTTTTTCATGGCATTATTAAATAATGAACGATAAAATTAGGTAATCAATTGCTGTAATTTCAGGCGATTTTTCATCTACCTTCACTTGTCCCAACAATAATCTAAGCGATCGCAACTTCAAATAAATCGCTAAAATCGAAATGTTTACTTATGTGTGCTGAGGTTGTGGCTAATATATCTTGTCCCCATTGCCATCAACTCGTTGATAATCAGGCGATTACCTGCCCCTATTGTCGGACAACGCTCAAAGCTTACGGTCATCCAGGGATTCCACTGCACCGTGCAACTGGGAAAGAGTATCTGTGCGACAGTTGCACATACCACGCCGATAATACTTGTAACTTTCCTCAACGCCCCTACGCTAAAGACTGTACCTTGTACGAAAATCTCCAAGAGAGCAAGTTCAGATTACAAGAGCAGCGTGACGCTAGCAGCTTTGGTGCAACTGTGAAAAATTGGACTAAACGTAATCAGTCTTGGCTGTTGCTACTAGGCTTATTATTGGTCTGCTTGCTCATCGCTTTGTCAACTTCTTGATCTCAGCCCAATCCTGAGACTGTAGGAATTGTGATGGTTTCCGCCGGAGAATCAACTAGCATCTTTGGCTGTTCTTCAAATAAAGTTAAATCGAACCAAAAAGTAGTACCCACTCCCACTTCACTCACCAGATGCATTTGACTACGATGCCGTTCCATGATGTTTCTCACAATGGATAAACCCAAGCCAGTACCTTCTAGGGTGTGAACTCGGTTTTCTACACGGAAAAAACGGTCAAAAATTGCCTGTTGGTCTTCTGTGGCAATGCCAATACCAGTATCGGAGATTTCCACCCGCACATGAGCCTGCTGATTGTGTGAGTTCGGCTTGGGATCTAATTGGTAGGCGCGAATTGCAACTTGACCACCAGACTCAGAGAATTTGAGAGAATTACCGACCAAATTAGCTAAGACTTGCAACAATAAATCATAATTACCCAAGACTAAGGGTAAATCCACGGGTAATTCCTGAATGAGTTCAATACCTTTGTCCCTAGCATTCAATTGGTAAGTCCGCAGGGTTTGGTCGATGGCTTGGGCTAAGTCTACCCCACCAAAGTTGTAGCTGCGTCCAGATTCGAGTTTGGACAAATCCAAAACATCGTTAACTAAACGGGTGAGTCTGTCGGTTTCATTATTGACAGTTTGGAGAAAATCCTGTCGTTGTTCTACACTCAAATCTTCGCCATACTCATGCAAAGTTTCAATGAAGGATTTGATATTAAACAGAGGCGTGCGTAATTCGTGAGAAACGTTGCTGATAAATTGGCTTTTGGCCTCATTCAGTTCTACCTCACGAGTAATATCCTGGACAGTGATGGCAATACCTTTGATGCTCTCTCTTTGCAGGTTGAGTACAGTAGTCAAGAGAATGCGGACGGTGCGCTTAGTGGCTTCGTTCAAATGAATCCGGAACTCGGCACTTTCACATTCACCGGCGGCCATTTCCGACAAGGGACGGCTAATTTCCATCTGCACGGCTGAGGGCAAATGATGTAAAACATTGCAACCCTCAACTTTTATGCCTTCCCAGCCAAAAATGCGCCGCGCTGTGGGATTAACTAAAATCACCTGCATACTGTTATCAATTAACACAGCACCATCGGCGATTGTAGAAACTAGGGTTTCGAGTTTGGCTTTTTCTGCGGTTAATTCTTCAATATTTTGCTCTTCATAGCGCTCTAGACGCTCTGCCATTTCATTAAAACTGAGAATTACCTCTCCGAGTTCCCCTCCTAGCGGTAAGTCAATGCGCTGCTTGAAATTACCCGCAGCAATTTGTTTTACTCCCACCAGCAGTTCTTTAATCGGCTTCGTAATAGTCAACGCGTTAATTACTCCTGCCAAAATCACCATTACCCAAATCGTGATAAAAACGGCAATGGTGACATCGCGGGTGAAATTAGTGGAAATAACTGCGGTTTGGTTGGGGTTGATGCCAATGGCCAAGACACCCTGGTAGTTGTGATCGACAATCAGGGGGATAAATACATCGGTGACTACCCCAGATGGAGTCATGTGTTGCCGCACCATCGGCTTTTCCAGGTCATTGGTGTAATCTTCTGGCAGTTGTATGCGTCGTTCAATGGTCAGGGAGTTTTCTACCTCTGGTTCCCAAAAAGGAATGCCAAAAAATATTTTCCCAGTTTGATCCGCGTAGAGCATATAACGCACACTAGAGGTAGTGCTGTAGAAGCGTTGGGAAAATTGGGCAACTTCAGTGAGATTATGATCAGCTATGAGGGGAGCAACGTTAGCCGCAAGCAGTAGTCCTAAGTCACGACCAAAGCGGGTATCATTCATCCGGGCATCTTGCTGAATTGTATTCACAGCCCAGAAGGTTAGACCACTCATGACCAATGACACTACCAAGGTGGCGACAGCCAAAAGTTTGGTCTGGAGTGTGAATTCAGACCACCAGTTGGTGAGTGTCTTGGACACGCCGTTGGCGAACGCTTCTCGGATTGTTTTTAAAGGAGCCAGCATTTTAAACAAAGTTGTTAGTAGTTTTGGTTATTCAACCCCAACAACTAAAAAATTAACAGTTAATTTGATAAATATGTTAATTGAAGATGAGGGTATAGAGAAGATGGCAACTTTCAAGGGTAGGTTTTGCTTAATTCCCGCAAATGAGGTCAGAGACAGCAGACGATTATTGCCCTGCTAGATGGATAACTTCCATATACCTTAATCATACTGTGGTCTTCGCAGTCCTCTGAATTTTGGATGCGATGGCTACGCCGTGTAGCGTTGCCAAAGCAGACCGCTAGACTGAATTTCTAGTTCAGGACTCGATGACCGATATCTTTTCGGTAATATATTCCCTCAAATTCCAGGGATTTGATCCCAGTGTAGGCTTGAGCGATCGCCTCCTGAAAATCTTTGCCGATGCCAGTCACATTTAACACTCTTCCCCCATCTGTGACTATTTGTTGTTGCTGGTTTAATTTTGTCCCTGCGTGAAATACAGTCACTCCGGCGGACTCAGCCTCTTTAATCCCAGTAATAACTTGGCCTTTTGCGTATTCCCCTGGATAACCACCGGAAGCGGCAACCACAGTGGCAGCAGCGCCCTGTTTCCAAGCTATGGGGGGCATTTCGCCTAAACGTTGCTGTACACAGGCTAAAATCAATTCTTCTAGGGGTGTGTCTAACAGTGGCAAAATCACTTGAGTTTCAGGATCACCGAAACGACAGTTAAATTCTAAAACCTTCAAGTCGCCATCGGGGGCAATCATCAATCCAGCATACAGTACGCCTCGGTAGTCAATGCCTCTGGATCTTAAACAGGCGATCGCTCTTTCCAGAACTTCTGTTTGAATCCGTTTCATTAACTCTGGTGTGGCAATCGGTGCGGGGGCGTAAGCTCCCATCCCACCAGTATTATCGCCTGTATCACCTTCTCCAATCCGCTTATGATCTTGCGCCGGTAGCAACGGGCGAATGGTTAACCCATCGGTTAAGGCTAAAACTGATACCTCTTGCCCAATCAAACATTCTTCCACAACTACAAAGTTGCCCGCATTGCCAAACTGTCCCTGAAAAATGGCATCAATGGCATCTTCAGCCTGTTCTAAAGTTCCAGCAACTATCACACCCTTACCTGCTGCCAAACCGTCAGCTTTCACCACTATGGGGATTCCCTGTGCTTTCACATAGGATTTAGCTGCTGTTGCTTCAGTAAATACCGCAGCTTTAGCTGTCGGAATCCCCGCTTCTTGCATTAAAGCTTTTGCCCAAGCCTTACTCGCTTCAATTTGCGCTCCAGCTCTCACAGGCCCAAATACCATCAGTCCTTGACTTTGGAGGTAATCTGTGATACCCATTGCCAGGGGTACTTCTGGCCCGACTACCACCAAAGAAATCCCATTTTCCAGAGCGTATCTGCTCATACCCTCAAAATCATCTACAGCCAAAGGCAAGTTCTGGCAACGTTCCAGACTAGCTGTACCCCCATTTCCTGGTACACAGACAACTTGCTGAATTTGCGGAGATTGCAACAGTTTCCAGGCTAGAGCGTGTTCGCGCCCCCCATTACCGACTACTAAAACTTTCACTGATTTCCTCGTGCGTCCCTTGTGAAACGAGAATACCCTAGTAACTCTCGCGGATCAATTTTTTCATCAATTATTGTGCTTATGCAAGCCCCTAATCATACTCTGTGCTAATCACATTAAAGGTTATACTTATTTTATTTAATATATTTCAGGAGTAATTGCTGTCTTTTAACAACAGTAAACTTATGAGTATTTGCCAAATATGAATCCAGGTTTTCAGTATTTATAATGAGTTTTTCAACCTTAAAACAATTGACTGCAAAAAAGTTGCTAATTAATGACTTTTAATGATTGTATAGCAATTTTCATTCAAGTGAGGTACTAGCAGTAATAATTAAACGCAGATGGACGCAGATAAACGCAGATAATTTTTTACTGTATTAGACTAGGAAATGCTATAAGTATTAACCTTTAAAAAGATATCAATAAAATCAGAAACATGGCTAAAATTATTGTTACTGGCGCAGCAGGCTTTATTGGTTCTCACCTTGTGGAAGCATTACTGCAACAAGGAAATGAAGTAATCGGGATTGATCAATTTAATGATTACTACGACCCTAGATTAAAGCACAAAACTATTGCACATTTAAACGATTCACCTCAGTTTACTTTAATTGAAGAAGATATTCAGTTTTTAGATTGGCCGGGGCTGCTGAAAAATGTTGAGGTTGTTTACCATCAGGCGGCACAAGCTGGGGTAAGAGCCAGTTGGGGTGAAGGTTTCCGAAATTATACTGAACGGAATATTAGTGCCACACAAGTTTTGTTAGAAGCTGCTAAGGATGCTGAAAACCTGAAAAGATTAGTATTTGCCTCTACATCTAGTGTCTATGGCGATGCCGAAACATTACCCACCCATGAAAAAATTCCGCCGCAACCGGTTTCTCCCTATGGAATTACCAAACTAGCCGCTGAACGTTTGTGCGGACTATATCACAAAAACTTTGGTGTCCCGATTGTGGCATTACGTTATTTTACAGTTTATGGGCCTAGACAGCGCCCAGATATGGCTTTTCATAAGTTTTTCAAAGCTATTTTGCAGGATGAGGCAATTCCTATTTACGGAGATGGACAGCAAACGCGAGATTTTACCTTTGTCAGTGATGTCGTAGCTGCCAATTTAGCTGCCGCTACTGTACCCCAAGCGGTGGGTGAAATCTTCAATATTGGCGGTGGTAGCAGGGTAGTTTTGGCAGAAGTTTTGGACACTATGGCAGAAATAGTTGGTAAACCCATTAAAAAAAATTACATCGAAAAAGCGATGGGAGACGCGCGTCATACGGCTGCTGATGTCTCGAAAGCCCAGGAAATCTTAGGATATCAGCCCCAAGTTTCCTTAAAAGAGGGTTTAACTCAGGAATGGCAATGGGTTCAGGCTTTGTATGCTTAATTAAAAAAATAGTTGTACATCAGGGTGTGTCCATTGGTGACAAGTTAAGGAAAAGGGAAAATGGTCAAGGGTAGTAGATCACTCTCCAATTGGCAGAATCAAGTTTCAACTGCTTTAGTGTGAAGACCAATCCAGTCACCATTTTCAGTTTGACCAATAATATACATTTCAATTTCTCCGGCACTTAATCGATAAAGTCTTAAATTGGTTAGGTTTGAACGGACTAACTCAGCCTGAGTCTCGCTACCAAAAGGATTTTTGACCTCATTTGTGGTAACAATCCCAACAGTATCTAGCAAATTATGGATGAGTGCGCTTTTTCGCTCCGCTATTTCCCAAACAAAGCTTTTTAAGTATTCAGAAGCAAAACGTACTTCTGCAATTTCATTTTCCAAAGTCACAATCAGTTCTTGATTTTCTAGCTTGGCGACTGCTGAATCTCTGAACCGAAAAATTTGAGAAGAATAATGCTGTTGTTCCAAGTAAGACGAGACTTTAGTTGAGATACCTAGCCAATCTCCTGAAGGCGTATTACCGATAACAATATAAAAGTCTGGCGCGGAAACCGCTAATCGATAAACTTGTAAATTAGTTAAAAATGACTTTAACTGCAATAATAATGTTCGGAAAGACTGAATTACCTGTTTATTTTCTGGCAATAAATCATCAAAATTTCCATTACGAAAATCATCACTAGAAATTTCTCTCAAGTATCCAAAAGCTTTTAGTAATCCTTCTAAGGTAAACTCTCCTCGATTTGCAACTTCCCACAAAAAAACTTCATAGGGGTAATCTGCTTCACTACCGTAATACAGTCCTTGAGAAGCTTGTCGAATTTGCTCAAGTAGTTCCAAATTTGGGTTATTTGGCGAATTAGAAAAAATAGCAGCTGAACCAGATGTATTGCGGGCATTTGTCAAATTAGTGCCGAACAGTTTAGTACCAGTTAAATCAGCACTAGTCAAATCTACCTCCGTAAAATCAGCACCTTCTAAATTGGCATCTGTCAAATTAGCATTGTGTAAATTAGCATTTTGCAGTCTTGCTTGTTTTAAATTTGCACCAATTAAATTAGCTTGATTTAAGTTAGCTTGATTAAGATTAGCACCCTTCAAATTAGCACCAGTCAAATCAACTTGGCTAAGATTTGCACTTTCTAAATTGGCGCTACTTAAGTAAGCATTTTTAAGATTTGCACTACTAAGATCGGCATGGCTAAAATTTGCTTTAGTTAAGTTAGCTCTCTGGAAATTTATCCCTCTTAAATTAAGTCCGCTGAAATTGACATTTTGAAGATTGGCACTGCTAAGGTCAACATTAGCCAGATTTATGTTTTCGGCTCCTTGATTAATAATTTGCCAGATGAGATATATTTTTGGATATAGGTTAATGGCTCCTTCAATTTGAGTATTTCGCAAATTAGCATAAGTTAAATCTGCATTTTCAAGGTTTGTGTTACGTAGGTTTGCTCCTTCAAGATTAGTGCTTTTAAGATTTGTATTGGTTAAATTAGAACCATTGAGATTGACACCTTTCATCTCTAGAGTAGAAAAATTTTGCCCACTTAGGTCTAATTGGCTAAGATTAGCACGACTAAGATTAGCTCGATACCAATAGAGGTTTTGGTGACGAAAAATAGCATTTCTTAAGTTTGAGCCTTGAAAGTTTGCTTCAATTAAATCACACGTTAACTTTGTATTTGTGCAATCAGCATTTGCAAAGTCAATATTGGTGTTACCTAATCCATTAGCACCAAAATCAACATTCGTTAAATTAGCTCCTCTAAATTTAGTCCCATTAATTCGAGAAGCACCTATATGAGCATTCGTCAGGTCGGCTCCACTAAAATCAGTATTATTAATTTTGCCATTCATTCGGACTTCTTTAAGATTGGTATGACTGAAATTAGCATGATCAAGATTGACATGGCTCAAAATAGCACCTTCTAAGTTAGCTCCACTGAAATTAGCACCACTCAAATCAATCTTTTTACCTTGTGAACCATAGAGTTTGATGCCTCGTAAATCAGAACCAGAAAAATCTCTTTCTCCATTTACATAACGCTTGAGTAGTTCAGAACTGCTCATCATTATTAATATCTCCTTGTATTGATTGTTAAAAGAATAATGACAGTTTTAAATAGCCTGTTCAGGATGAAATTACCAAATAAAACTTAGGTGTTAGATAAATCCACATCTGCTAAAATGGTATCTGTAAAATCTACTTCATATAAATTGGAGTTGAGCAAGTTAGCGTTACTTAAATCAGCTTGGCTAAGATTTGCCCGACTGAGATTTGCACTACTCAAATTAGCTCCTTTTAAGTTAGCTCCACTGAAATTCGCACCGCTCAAATCAGTTCCGCTTAAATCTGCTCCGCTCAAATCTCGACCAACTGCACCATGATTGACAATTTGCCAAACTAAACGCCATTTCTCTGGTGCGGTTTCCTCATCTAGTTTGGTTCCTCGTAAATTTGCACTACTGACCTCAGTTTGAGTGAGATTTGCTCTCGTTAGGTCAGCCCCAGCTAAATTAGTAAAGGTGAGGTTTGCTTGGCTCAAATTCGCGCCCTTTAAGTTTGCAAGCGTCAGATTTGCTTGTGTTAAATTAGCTTCTGTAAGATTGGCAGTGCTTAAATTCGCTAGCGTCAGATTAGCACCTTTGCGATCGCAACTGTATCTGGCACCGTTCAGGTTCGCTCGGCTCAAGTTCGCTCCACTTAGATTAGCTTGGCTGAAATTAACTTGATTAAGATTTGCACCGCTTAAGTTCGCGTTGCTCAAATTCGCTTTGCTCATGTTAGCGCCATCGCACCGAGTATCTTTGAGATTTGCTCCGCTTAAATCAGATTCTCTCAGATTAACAACTGTCAAGTCAGCACCACTTAAATTTGCACCTCTGAGATCAGCCCCTCTAAGATTCGATACATTTAGCTTGGCAAAGTGTAAGTTAAATCCTCGTAAGTTACAACCTTGCAGGTTAACACATCGTAAATCCACATTTTCTAGAGTTGTACCGTTAAAATTTGCGCCTTTTAGAATCGCGCCTTCTAAAATGACACCCTGTAGTTTTGCATTCTGCAAGTTAGCATTTGTTAAATTTGCTTGTTTCAAACTAGCAGATTGCAAATCCGCATTGGTCAAATTTGCATCAGTGAGATTAGCACTGTATAAGTAAGCGGTACTTAGATTTGCGCCACTCAGGTTTGCACCACTGAGATTTGTTTCTCCAAAAGCTGATCCTCTGAGGTCTGCATTACTTAAATTAGAATTACTCAAGTCAGCTTTATCCAAGTTAACCAAAACTAGGATGATACCTTCTAGATTGGCATTGCTTAAATCTAGACTACTAAAATTCGGTCTTTTTGAATAAACGCTCCTACTAACATTAGAATTACTATTTGCTGTAGTTAAATGAGCATATCTCACATCTATTTGAGAAAAATTTCTTTCACCTGCTGCGTATCGTGATACTAATTCATCGGGATTCATAGAACTCCATGCTGAAAAGAAGCTAAAGGCTAAAAATTATCTTGAACTTTGACAAGTTTTTATATAGTTAGGACTTACGCAAGAACTCTCTGAAACCCTCTTGACTTCGTGTCCTTTGTGTCCTTCGCGGTTCGTTTTTCCATAATTTTGCGTAAGTCCTGATAGTATACCCAAAGTTTACTTTGAGCTAACTCAACGTTTTCAGGAAAAGGGAAAATGGTCAAGGGTAGTATTTGCAGAGGTCAAAAATAGTGGGAAACTCAATCTAGACAAGTAATTGAGCGATTGAGTCCAGCCATGACCACCAGCAAAAAAACCAATAGAGACCAATTTATCAAACAGAAGCGAAAACCAAATGTTAAGTTAATTGTCGCTCCGTTTCCGGATCTTCAACGTGGAACTGACGAGTTTTTTTTCAGCACTTCTCTCAAAGCTTCTTGACATAAGACTTACAGGCTTAACTTGTCACCAATGGGGTGTGTCACACTTTCTCAGGGCAATTTACCTCGCTGGACAGTGATTTGGGTCAACTGATGACACGCCCTAAGATAGATGTTAAAAATACATATTTAATGAGACATTCTACAACGGATGAAAATATTACAATCAAATAAACAGGTACATATTAGAAGTGGCTAAAAAACATGATAAACATACTTGGAGACAAGAAATAAATGATATTGTGCGTGGTACTTGTGGAGGTTTTTTATTTGGTATTCCACTAATATATACGATGGAAATATGGTGGATTGGATCGCTAGCAAAACCAAGATTGCTTGTCATGGCGATCGCCTTCATGTTTATTGTAGTTTTTTTCCTGAATTATACAGAGGGTTTTCGTAAACGCAAAAATAACTGGCGAGTTGATCAAGCATTGATAGATACTGTAGAGGCAATGGCAATTGGATTTATTTGTTCGGCATTTATGTTGTGGTTATTGCAAGAAATTACGCCACAAACCTCTTTGAAAGAATCCCTGGGTAAAGTTGTATTTACTAGTGTGTCATTTACGCTAGGTGTGGCATTAGCCAACCAGTTGTTCCCAGAAGATAATCAAAATAATTCCATATCGACCAATGATAAAGGTAACGGGATCAGCAAAGATCCGCAAAATGATTTGCAAGCCACATTTGCTGATTTAGGTGCAACTCTCATTGGTGCAATTGTGATTGCTTTTAATATTGCACCAACCGATGAAGTTCCGATGTTAGCATCTGCTATTTCACCTCCTTGGTTATTGGCGTTAATGGCTGCATCTTTAGTTATTTCCTACGCTATTGTCTTTCAAGCTGGTTTTTCAGACCAACAAAAACGCAGACAGCAAAAGGGAATTTTTCAGAGTCCATTAAGCGAAACTACCATGTCTTATTTAGTATCTTTGTTAGCAAGTGGAGTTATGCTATTTTTTTTCCAAAAGGTAACTTTTGCAGACCCATGGATGATGTGGTTAGAACATATTTTAATATTGGGATTACCTGCAACTATTGGCGGCGCAGCGGGTAGGTTAGCAATATGATGAAAACAGAACCAAAACCCGAAATTTCTCTAGCTGAGTGGATAACATTCGGGATTGCTTTATCTATTCTCTCAGTCGTTATTAGCTTAGTCGGGTATATGTGGCTGAATGAAAAAGATCAACCTCCCATTTTGTCGGTGCAGAAAAAACAAATGATTCGAGAAGTTGATGGAAAGTTTTATGTTCCCTTTGAAATAGTTAATACTGGTGGTGAAACTGCTACATCAGTGCAAATTATTGCTGAGTTGGAAATTGCTAATAAAGTTGTGGAAACAGGAGAGCAACAAATTGATTTTTTGTCTGATGGTGAAAAGGAAGAAGGAGCATTTATATTTAGCCAAAATCCGCTTCAGGGGCAATTAACTGTGCGGGTTGCTAGCTATCAGTTACCATAATCCCATTTATTGCCATTGCTGAAGTTCATCACTGATGTTGCGAAGTATGGTATTGATTTGAGTCCGGCGAGTTTCAAAGTTGGCGGCTATGGAAATGAGGATAATACCAACGAGTAAGCCGACAATCCATTTCAAAAAGGGATAGCTGAAGCTGAAAATCACTAGTTGGTAAAAACTGGTAATCAAGAAAGTTGCTGTCCCTAGATAGAGAAAAGCTCTGGTTCGTAAAGCTAATCCGGCAAAAATGGCAATCAGGCTGAAGATTCCGGGAATTAAGGGTGTTTGTTGCTCAAATAAAACTGCCCATCCACAAATCACGCCACTGCCTAGCAGTCGTAAAGTGTGACGAGCTGTTTTATACTCTGGTAGTTTCAACAAAGGATCTATTTGAGCAACATACAGCAGTGACAATCCGATTGGTGTCACATACCACAAAGCATTCGTTAAGAGTAAGCTATCAAACCAGCGCAGCAAAGCCCAATTAATTAAGGCTGCACTGATGTATGTCAAACGAATGTTTTCACCCAGTTTGGCGAGGAAGATATAAAACCCAGCGGCTATTAGCAAGGTGATGGGGGAAACTAGCAGTTTGGTTTCCCATAAAATTACTAGGGGTACGATGTATGCGGCTTGTTGCCAAGGTCTTTTAGACCAACCCCAGCTTTCCCAAGGTAAGATGTAGAGAAAATAGGCAATTACGCAAGCGATCGCACCATTCCAAGGCACTAAGGGACCACCAAACCACTGTCCTATGGTTGTTTCCCGCCAATAAATTCGCATTGCAGCTACCTCTAAAAGTCCGAGGTAAACCCACATTTCTCCTCTGGTGATCATGCCAAAGATCAGGGGGGAAGCAGGCGATCGCCTTCCTTGAAATATGGCATATCTAATTAAAAATACCCCTGTGGCTAATCCCACCAGACGGTTAACGTCAATGGGAAGGGGAATCGCCGCCATTAATAAGCCGCTACTCCAAAACCAGTGCAGATGGGCGATTCTTTGCAGTTCTAGGGGAGTTAGACGTAAGTAGCTGACAATCCAAGGGGTGAGGATGCGATAAGCATACATGATGCTCGTGCCAAGGGCTGACATGGCAATTAAGCCATCGCCTAATGCGCCTCCTGTGGCTTGGGACATTTGATAAAACAGCAGTTCATAGGCAGAAATTGATACGCCAATGATTCCTAAATACAACAGAGGTTTCAAAGATGCATTACGTCGCCCTACGCCAATGAGAATTAAAGCTACACCCAAAGAAAATAAACCAGTCCAAGCGGTAAAGGTATCTAAACGCAGCACTACACTAAATGCACCATAGATTAAGGGCAAAATGTGCAGGCTACTGGGAAGCCTTTCTAATTGGTGTTGTCGTCGCCACCACTCTCCTAGTAGTTGGGTGATTAAACCCAAGGCGATGTTAGCTAATGCAATTTTAATAAATGAATGTTCTCCAAAGGCCAGTACCTCAGCAATGATCAATTCCACACACCAACCGATGCTATAAAATGCCCAATTTGTGGGTGAGTGCCAACTGCGATAGAGAATAGCGCCTAATGTGATTGTAGTGGCTGTTAAGTATAAGAATCCTGGGTCGATTATCCCCTGATAAACTAAGGTTGAGTGCAGCGTCATTCCTAAGAGTTCAACGCTAGATAATGCGATCGCCCATCGATCACTGGCGACTGCATATATAGTTGCTAACTCGTTACCGCGTCGGCTGAAAGCTGTTCTTGCTAACCATAAACTGAGAATGGCGATCGCACCGACAACAAACCAACCGGCGATGGTAAGTTCAGGTAATCCCGGTATACCCTCCCACAGCAACGCCCCGATAAAACTCAGACCAAAACCGACTGTAATTCCCGCACTTGCTTGATGTCTTAAATAGCGGGTATTTGCCAACATCACAGCCGTAGCTACACCCAGACTAATTAATCTGATTCCAGGCAGTGGTAAAGTTAATAGCTGAGTCATGCACACAGCGAGAACACTACAAAAACTGCTATTGATGCGGCGTTGTTCAGTGGTGCGACTAGCCAAACCTGTGAGAGTTAAAGGCGTAATTAGCCATAAGATACCCCAGTAATATTGATTTTCAACTGGGTTATACCAAGACAGTTCGCTATTTACCCACAGGAGATTAAAACTCACTATCGCTAGTGCGAAACCGATATACCAGGCGCTACGTTGCCATAATCCATCCCCCAGACTAAATACCCATTCCGCCACCATCACAGCTAGTATAATGCCTGCCCAGATGTGTAAAGCTAGATTTGGTAATAGCCAATTAATCGTCGAAGCAACTGTCAGCAGCCCGATGATATGAGTCAGATATACCAAAGGAATGGGGACAGAGGAACGGCGTTTGGTGACGACGGCGAGAGTGATGGTAGAAAAGAGTAAATTCAGCGATCGCAATGTCGGATTTACAGTGGCAACTGTGGTTAAAAAAGCACCAAATACGAGAGTTAGCAGTTCACCAAATTCAGCTACTTCTAGCTTTTGGGCGCGATTTAGCCTTTCAGTGGTTGCCACCATGAAGATTAAATAAGGGAATAAAGCGACACTCAATAATGCCCAAGGTTCATTTTGAGAATTGGTGAGTTGAGTTCCAATGGCGATCGCTCTTGACTGTAACTCAATCGGGACTAACCGCCAACCCAGCCAAACGGCTTGTAAACCAATGGCAAAAAATGCCGCCAAGTCAGTCTGAAAACTATATCTTTGTAAGCGATTACCTACATACAACAAAGCCAACCCACTCACGACTATTGCTTGTCCTGGTTGATTGAATACCGTTACTAGCCAACCGAGGAATAGTAAAATGCTTCCCAAGTATTGCCAGGGGGATGAAGAATCTCTTTGTCGTGCTAACCAAGTTGCCAACCAGCCGCAAATCCCAATGGCTAACCCTAACTGAGTGACATTTACCCCATGTACAAATATGGCTCGGATTAATAAAACTACTAAGGCATAAATAATTACAGCAGCAAATAAGCTTATACCTAATTTATTCGGCTGTTCATGGGGATTTTCTGAAGTTGTGGGGGGCTGCTGTGGGTAGCGATGATGATAAAGAGTAATGATAGTTGTACCTACCATAGCCACGTAAATGGCAATTACGGGAAAGCCGGGTAGTTGCCAACCCCAATGCAAATAAATTAACCCCAGAATATTGATTAACGGTAATTTTCCGGTGGGTAAGTTGCTAAAAACAGCGCGATTTTTGCAGAGTACAACTGTAATAAATGTCAGAGTAGGGCAGGCGATCGCAACTGTCAACCAGTCCAAAGGATTCTGCCACAACCGAAAGCTATCCATTGCCCAAAAGTTCACCGGGATTAATAACAGGGTGACAATCAGCAACGTCTGAGCTGTTAACCTGAGATTATCTTGCCTCCCCGCCCAAAAGCTAAATCCCCAGAAACTTAAGGTATAAGCGAATAAAACGCCATACTGTCCCGAAGCCGGAAACCTCTCCCACTGACTAGCAGCCAGTACGCCAGAGGAAACCACAACCAGAAATAAACCTAAAAATAGTAGCCAACGCACACTCAATTCTGCCCCCAAGGACTGCAACATTGAGGTGAGGAAGTTGGGTTCTGGTGGTTTTTTAGGAGTTTGTCTGCGGCTACTAGATGCTAAAACTTCTACAGGTAAAAGTTTTACAGGGTCAGAAACAGTTCTAACTACGGGAGTTTCGGGTATATTCAGGGGAACTAATTCCACGGGACAAACCAGAAACCGTCGGCATAGTTGCCTGACTTGGACATCGGATATTAAACCCAAGCGCAACCATATATCCAATCCTTCTAGTAATTGAGGATGTGAGGATGATAGCCTGAGTTGGATATTTAAGAGGTCGTCAACTGGAGATGGCATAAGCCGTAACCGTATCGGTAGATACTTATATCATTATTGCTGAACGGTGGATTTATGCGATCGCTATGCCAGTTATTTTTAGTGACCAGCCACATAGTACTATGTACAAAATGGCACGGAGTGTAAATTTATGTAAAGGTATTTTGGGAAAGATTTGATTTACCGCTTGTCCTCTGGAAAACTATGTAATAACTTGGTTAAAGGTGTAAATTTAGTTGCACTTATTTTTGTATTGGGAGAATATTTATGTCTGAAAATAAAAAAGAAGATGTGAATGCACAAGCGGTTCCATTCTTTGCTCGATTCCTAGAAGGTCAAAACTGTGAAGACCTAACTGATGAAGAATTAGAACGAGTGAGCGGCGGACAAATTCCGGAAGAAGAACTAGTTGTCACTCAGAAATACCCGTCAGATGGCGAGGAAGATTCATCACCTGTCACGCTGAAATACCCGTCAGATGGCGAGGACGGTTCATCATCTGTCACGCTGAAATACCCGTCAGATGGCGAGGACGGTTCATCATTTGTTCCTTCAGAAATACTATCGAGATTGCAACGAAAATTTTTTAACATCACGTAACTAGAATAAACTAGGTTTTTAGTTGGGAAAATTCTGGAGTCAATGTATATTATTTTTGTTACCAACCCCAGGAAAGGGTTGGTTTATTAATAATTAATGACTTTGGTTTTTTAGGATATTAAATCAGAAATTCAACTTGATCAGATAATTTATGCACCCAAAGCGTGATGTAGTTTTATTAATTACTCATAGTGGTGATTATTTCACAATAGATAGAGTTGCCGCAGCCCTATCAAATAGAAATGTCCAGGCATTTCGCCTCGATACTGATCAGTTTCCCATGACAATTAAACTCCAGGCTTATTTCCATCAATCAAGTACCAATCATCAGGTCGAATATGGAGATATTGCCTTTAACACTGAGGAAGTACAGGCAGTCTGGATGCGGCGGTTATGGCAACCGCATTTAAGTGAAGAATTGGCTCCACAATATCGCGCAGCTTGCGCCAGAGAGTCACTAGCTGTTTTAGATGGCTTTTGGGACAGCCTCAGACACGCTCACTGGGTGGATGATTTACAAAAGATTAATGCGGCTGAAAACAAGTTATATCAACTCAGAGTTGCTGCTGAGGTTGGTCTTGTGATTCCTCAAACCTTGGTGACGAATAACCCCAAAGAAGCGAGAGAATTTTTTCAGCAAGTCAAGGGCAAAATGATCACCAAGCTATTAAAACCCCTTTCTTATGGCATGGAAGGTTCATCTTTTTTTATGTACACCAGCACTGTCAAAGAAGAAGACTTGCTAGATGCCGAGACTCTGCGCTACTGTCCGATGGTTTTTCAAGCACAAATTCCCAAACAGCAGGAACTACGGGCAGTGTATGTCAATGGGAATCTGTTTGTAGGAGCTTTAGACGCTTCTAGTTATGCCGCATCTGCCCAAGATTGGCGACACGCTCCTCAAGGTGCTTGTGTATGGCAGCCTTACGAATTACCAGAGCCGATGATCCGCCGCCTTGATCAATTTATGGCGCGGTTGGGGTTGACATTTGGCGCGCTTGATTTAATCGTCACGCCATCAGGAGAATATGTTTTTTTAGAAATTAACCCCACAGGAGAATGGGGAATGCTAGAGCGAGATTTAAATTATCCCATTTCCCAAGCGATCGCAGATGCTCTACTAGAAGGCAAAAAATTATCCTGATGAATGTCTTAATTATTACTCACAGCCACGACAATGAAAGTATTTCTTTAGTGACTCAGGCAATTGAGGCGCAAGGAGGTAAAGCATTTCGTTTTGACACAGACCGATTTCCCACGGAAGTACAACTAGATATTTATTACAGTGATAGTCAAAGATGTATTCTGATCGTCGATGACCAAAAGCTAGATTTAAATGAAGTATCGGCGGTTTGGTATCGGCGCGTTGGCATTGGGGGCAGAATTCCCCACACTATGGACAAGCAACTGCGACAAGCTTCTATCCAGGAATCTCGTGTAACTATTCAAGGAATGATTGCCAGCATTAAGGGTTTTCACCTCGACCCTTTACCAAATATTCGTCGTGCAGAAAATAAGCAATTGCAACTGCAAGTGGCACGAGAGATTGGTTTAGATACCCCACGCACCTTAACCACCAATAGTCCCGAAGCAGTTAAGCAATTTGCCGCAGAATGTCCGCAGGGTATGATTACTAAAATGCTTTCTTCCTTTGCCGTTTATGACGAACAACAAAGAGAGCAGGTAGTATTTACCAATCCCGTTTCCGCCGCAGATTTAGAGCATCTGGAGGGATTGCGTTTTTGTCCGATGACCTTTCAGGAAAAAATTGCCAAAGCCTTAGAATTGCGGATCACAATTGTGGGTAAGTCTATATTTACGGCTGCTGTGGATTCTCAAGCTTTGGAGCAAGCACGTCACGATTGGCGCAAACAGGGAATAGCCTTACTCGATGCTTGGCAACCCCACAATTTACCCCAGGATGTGGCAGAAAAACTGCTGCAACTGATGGCTCACTTCGGTTTAAACTATGGGGCTATTGATATTATTTTGACCCCAGATAATCGCTATGTCTTTTTAGAAGTTAACCCTGTAGGAGAATTCTTTTGGCTAGAACGGTGTCCTGGCTTACCTATTTCCCAGGCGATCGCAGAAATTTTACTGAATCATTGATTGTAGAAGGTCTGACCAATGAACAATGAGCGTTTTTTGAATTGTTTTGATCCACAGGAACTTGCAAATCATCAAATCCTCATACCAATTTAATATAAAGATGCATAAATAGAATTTAAGCAGAAATCCAGTTCCCCTCCTCGCTTGCGCTACCGTGAACACACAAGTGATCGAATCGCCCCCTAACCCCCAATTATGGGGGAACAAGAATTTTCAAAGTCCCCCAAACTTGGGGGATTTAGGGGGCAAAACAGGCTCAAACGCAGATAGATAGGACTTGTGTGTACACTGTAGCCTCGCTTGCACTGGAGGGGTTAGGGGTGGGGTCGAAATAATATGCAGCCTCACAAATAATTAGTATCAGTTAGCAGAAATGTTCAATTCTTTTTGCTGTTGATACATCTTCTTAAATAAAGCTTGCTGCACTTTATGATCTACAATCGGTGCAGGATAGTCGATACTTTGAAGTTCCAAAGGGGGAATTTTTCCAGTTACTAAATATTCGGTATCTACAGACCGCAATTCTGATACCCATTCACGAATATATTCCCCTTCTTCATCAAATTTTTGGGCTTGACTAGCAGGGTTGAAAATCCTTAAAGGTTTCGGGTCCATGCCACTAGAAGCACTCCATTGCCAGCCGCCGTTATTAGCAGATAAATCACCGTCGATGAGTTTCTGCATAAAGTATTTTTCTCCCCATTGGGGATTGATGATTAAATCTTTAGTTAAAAAACTCGCCACAATCATCCGACAACGGTTGTGCATCCAACCAATTTCATTTAACTGACGCATGGCCGCATCGACAATGGGATAGCCTGTTTTGCCCTCGCACCAAGCCTGAAAATGTTCTGGGTTATTTTGCCAAGGAAAGTTTTTGAAGGTGTCGCGGTAAGCCCCCTCAGCTAATTCCGGGAAGTTATACATGGCGTGTTGATAAAACTCCCGCCAGGCTAATTCCTGTTGCCATGTGCGGATGCTAGCTTCTGTTTCTTCGCTGCGGCTTTGTTCTCGCGCCTCTAAAGTGGCTGACCAGACGCTGCGAATCCCAATTACTCCAAATTTCAAAGCTGCACTCAATCTGGATGTGCCATCAACGCCGGGAAAGTTACGCTGTTCTTGATATTCAGCGATCGCATTATCAGTAAATTCCGCTAATCTTTCTTGTGCTGCGGCTTCTCCTGGTGCAATGATTAATTCTCCATCCCAGATAAATCCTAAGTCTGGCGCTGAGGGTAAGGCAATTACTCCGGCTTGTTTGGCAATTTCTTGTTCAGTCTCTGTTAAGCCTGTGGCATTTTGCAGTGTTTCTACTGGTTTCGCTTTGGGTTTGCTACTCCAATTTTTCCAGAAAGGTCCGTAAACAGTGTAAGGACTTTTCGTACCTGTACGAATCTCCTCTGGTGAGTGGAGTATCTGATCCCAATTTTCGTGCAGAAATTCAATGCCTTGTGCTTTCAGGATATCAATGATTGTGCGATCGCGTGTTTGAGAATAGGGTTCTACATCCCAGTTCCAAAATACAGCTTTGGCATTTAAAGCCCCCGCTAAAGCTGGTATAGCTTGTACGGGGTTGTCATGCAGAATTAACAATTGGCCACCTACTTCCGCATATCGCTGTTGCAGTGCCTGTAAACAGCCAATCATGTACGTTACTCTCGCTGGGGCGACATCATCTCGTTCCAGAATCTGGGAATCAAGGCAAAACACGCCCACCACTTTTGCACTCCGCCCTCTGGCCGCCGCTAGTCCTGTATTATCAGAAATACGTAAATCACGCCGATGCCAAAACAAAATTAAGTCAGACATTCCACACATTCTTAGTTCGCTTGTACTAGCTTAAACCTTCATGGTATCTTTAAGCATCATTCTGCCGACAAATTTCTGCTTTGTGGTGAGGGTGGTAGATTCACCTGAAAGTTGGCAAAAATAAATGAGTATTTCCGGACTACAGAGGTTAAAATATCATCGCAGCATAATCACCTGTATATCTATCGAGATTATGTCCTATAGAGTTAAACTAAATTAGTTCATTAGTATTTTTATTATGCCCATCCTATTACTAGACGACGGTACAATCAAGGTAAATTTAGATGAAATAGTGCGAGAACTTGCGCCTCTTGATATTCACCTCAAACACTATGACCCAGGAACATCATTGCTTTTCCCCCATCTGCTAGAACAGGATGTTTTGACTGATTCCGAGAAACAGCAGATTGTAGAATTGCATAACGGCAGTTTTGAATTTATCCAGCAAGAAAAGGGATATCTGTGGTCTGATTTGCTAAATCTGCATCCAGGTTCAGCGAATTTCCAGAATTTGATCGCTACTTACAACCGTTATCATCATCATACTGCTCCTGAAGCCCTTTACGTATTGGCAGGAGAAATGATTTTTGGTTTTGTTAAACCCGATGGTCATCAGATACAGCTGTTAATTCAGTCCCAAGACTATATCCACATTTCTGAAGGTGTAGAACATTGGTGTAGTCCTACCGCATTGTTGCATTTTAAAGCGGTACGCTATTTTACAACTGTAGAAGGATGGGTTCCTCATTATACGGGTACTCAGTTGAGTGATTCACGCCATCAAAAGCAGTGAAAGTGAAATTATTTTTCAGTATTTAATCGTTGGATTAGTTGATTTGCGTGAGACGCGATCGCCTGCCAATCTCTTTCTTTAACAAGTCTTTCAGGAAATAATTGACCACTCAAACCCACAGCGATCGCACCAGCTTGGATAAATTCTGGAGCATTTTCTAAAGTCACTCCCCCAGTGGGAATTAAGGGAATTTCACCCAGTGGCCCTTGTAAACTTTTAATATAATTAACTCCGCCCACAGCTTGCACAGGAAACACCTTCACACAACTTGCACCCTGATTCCAAGCAGTCACAATTTCTGTGGGAGTCATAGCACCGGGAATAATTGGCACATCTTGTTTGACTGCGGCTTGAATCATGGCAGAATCAACGTGGGGTGAGAAGAGAAATTGCGCCCCCGATGCGATCGCCTCTTGCAATTGTCCGACATTGAACAGCGTCCCAGTGCCAATGATACAGTTTGGTAACTCCGCCCGTAATAGACTAATTAATTCCCCAGGGCGATCGCTATTCCAGGTAATTTCAATCAGCCGCATTCCCCCATCAGCCGCAGCCATAGCCATATTTTGAGCTAACCGCATATCTGAAGCGCGAATAACTGCGATCGCACGGTGTTTTTGCAGATGTGATAACCAAACTTGATCAGACATTTCATAAAAACGTGAGTTCTGCTTAAATCCAGTTCCCCTCCTCGCTTGCGGGGAGGGGCTAGGGGTGGGGTCTTATGACACAAAATGGAAGGTACAAGATATGTGTTTTGACTCTTCCTAGAGGGAGATCCATACATCTATATATCATGCGACCTTAGCCAGATGGAATCAGAGATTGAGATTTTTAAGCTGAATATAGTAAGAACCGAAATCTAACAGGTGTAAAAACCGTATCGAACTTAACTTGCGCGGTGATACGGAATTTAAAACCCGTGCGGGTATTTCTCAATCATTAATTCCTATGCTTGACGCAACTATCACCAACATAGTCGATGCGGTGCGTGGGTATGCACACAGATTAACAGGAGCGGATCAAGACTACGATCCATTAATGAATTTAATCGGCAACGCGCGTTTTGTCTTGATTGGCGAAGCCTCCCACGGGACTCATGAATTTTACGAACAACGGGCGGAAATTACTAAACGGCTAATTCAAGAAAAGGGGTTTACAGCCGTAGCGGTGGAAGCGGATTGGCCTGATGCTTACCGAGTCAATCGTTACGTCCAGGGTGTCGATGATGACCCCACACCAGCCGAAGCACTCTTAAGTTTTCAACGCTTCCCTTTATGGATGTGGCGGAATACAGATGTGCTAAATTTTGTCGCCTGGTTACGAGAATACAATGATCGTTTACCCAAAAAAGCTATTAAAACGGGTTTTTATGGGTTAGACCTTTATAGTATGTATGCTTCCATAGAAGCAGTTCTCGGCTACCTGAATCAAGTTGACCCCGAAGCCGCCGAACGCGCGCGCGATCGCTATTCATGCTTGGAGCATTTTGGCGAAGATGCCCAGCACTATGGGTATGCTACCAGTTTTGGTATTGCTAAATCCTGTGAGCAAGAGGTAATTAATCAACTGCAAGAAATGCAACGTCGGACTGCCGAATACGTCCAAAAAGATGGGCGAATTCAGGCTGATGAGTTGTTTTATGCCGAACAGAACGCTCGACTAGTCAAAAATGCCGAGCATTACTACCGCTCAATGTTTCAAGGGCGAGTGTCTTCGTGGAATATTCGCGATCGCCACATGGCAGAAACTTTACATGAGCTGGTGGCACATTTGGATCAACAAAATCCACCAACCAAAGTTGTGGTTTGGGAACACAACTCCCATTTAGGTGATGCACGCGCCACTGATATGGGGTCAATGGGTGAGGTGAATGTTGGTCAATTGGTCAAAGAACGTTATGGCAATCATGCTGTAAATATCGGCTTTACCACCTATACAGGGACTGTCACGGCAACTTCTAACTGGGGAGAAACGGCTCAACTCAAACAAGTTCGCTCTGCCTTACCTGGAAGTTACGAAGCTTTATTCCATGAAACGGAAATACCCCGATTTTTCCTCAACCTCCGGGATGAGAATCAAGCAACTGTGGGTCTGCGGGAACTTCGCCTAGAAAGAGCAATCGGTGTGATTTACCTCCCGGAAACTGAGCGTGTCAGTCACTACTTCCATGCTTGTCTCCCCGAACAATTTGACGCGGTAATTCACATTGATGATACCAAGGGAGTCCAACCTTTAGACCGTGTTCCCACCTGGGAAATGCGGGACGCACCGGAGACTTTTCCCTTTGGTGTTTAGACCAACTATTGATAACTTTAACGCCAGTTACAAACTCCAGCTATGACAAACCTTGACCCCATGAGAATGGGAACGCGCTTGGCCAGGAATTGGTGGACAGTTGCATTACGAGGTGCGATCGCGATCATCTTTGGTTTAGCCGCCCTCTTCTGGCCAGATATTACCCTCACAGCTTTGATCTTGATCTTTGCTGCCTTTGTCTTAGTCAGTGGAGTATTATTAGCGATCGCTGCATTCCGCGATGGTCTGACTCATACCCACGGTTGGCTAATGTTGCTCGAAGGTGCAATTGGCATGGCGATCGGAGTCATGGCTTTCATCTGGCCAGGGATCACAGCATTAGTCTTACTTTACCTGATTGCAGCTTGGGCGATCGTCACTGGCGTTTTAGAGATAATTGCCGCCATTCAAGTCCGAAAAGAAATTGAGAATGAATGGCTACTAGCATTAGCTGGTATCGCGTCGGTAATGTTCGGCGTACTACTGATTATCTGGCCGATTGCTGGGGCATTAGCAATCCTGTGGATTATTGCCGCCTACGCCATTATTTTCGGTGTCTTACTTTTAATTCTGGCTTTTCGGCTCCGTAGATGGGGAACTGAACGCAGCATCTTTTAAACACTTGATCAATTAATTGGAGATAAAAATCATGGTATTAAGTCGCTGGGAACCTTTTAGAGAAATAGAAACCATCCAACGGCAAATGAATCGTCTACTTGATCAAATCACACCCTCAAGTGATACTGGCGAGATCATTAGCGATCGACTGACATTTGTACCTCCAGCCGAACTGGAAGAAACCTCTGAGGATATCAAACTGTGGATGGAAATTCCTGGTATTGACCCCCAAAACTTAGATGTCAAAGTTGCCGCAGATACAGTTTCTATCACTGGTGAGCGTAAATCTGAAATCAAGGACGAAGAAAGAAGAGGTATGCGGCGTTCAGAATTTCGTTATGGCAGATTTCAAAGAGTAATTCCTCTACCATCTCGAATCCAAAACGATAAAGTCCAGGCTGACTTTAAAAATGGTGTTTTGTGTCTCACCATGCCAAAAGCCGAAGAAGAAAAAACCAGAGTTGTGACTGTTCAATTACCAGGACAAAGCCAACAAGGACAAATTTCCGGAGGTAAGAAAGAGAAATAAAACCATTGTGGGGTGGGCATACTTCGGCAAGCTCAGTACAAGTCTTGCCCGCCCATAACAGGTATCTTGCCTGTTCCACAAGACAAAAATAATGCACTATTCTAACTGTGTCAATCCAGCAAGGTGCGTTATAAGGTTTAACGCATCATCTTAAACAAACTACGAATTACGAATTACGAATTACGAATTAGATAAAATATGCCAACGGCAACAGACTATAAAGACTATTACGCCATACTGGGTGTAGATAAAAAAGCTACACCAGAACAAATCAAACGAGCATATCGCAAATTAGCCCGTAAATATCACCCTGACCTGAATCCTGGAGACAAAGAAGCCGAAACACGCTTCAAAGAAATTAACGAAGCCCAAGAAGTGCTATCTGACCCAGAAAAACGACAAAAGTATGATCAGTTTGGACAATATTGGCAACAAGTAAGTCAAGGAGGCGCACCACCACCCAGAGGCGCAGGCGTTGGGGTGCAAGGATTTGATTTTGACCAATACAGCGACTTTGATTCCTTCATTGAAGACTTGCTAGGTGGTTTTGGCGGCGCAGGTAGAACTAGGGGCAGAACTTACACCTATCGCACTCCTACAGGGCGACCAACTGGGTTTACAGAACCAACACCGGCGGCTGATACGGAAGCGGCAATTGCACTCAGTTTTTCCGAAGCTTTTCACGGCGTACAAAAACGGCTACAACTGGATAATGAAACCATTAACGTGCGAATCCCCCCAGGTGCTAAACCAGGAAGCCGGATTCGGATTAAAGGTAAAGGTCGTCTGAGTCCCTTTTCTCAGCAACGGGGAGATTTGTACCTGACAATTGAAATTTTGCCTCACCCCTTCTTTCAATTTGAAAACGATCACATTGTTGCTGAAGTCCCCATTCGACCTGATGAAGCAGTGTTAGGCGCTCAAATTCAAATCCCCACTCCTGATGGGAGCGTCACCTTAAAAGTACCGCCAGGCGTGCGTTCTGGTCAGTCCCTGAGATTACGGGGTCAAGGCTGGAGAAAACCCCAAGGCGATGATCGCACTGATTTAATCGTCAAACTCCAGATTGTACCTCCCAAACATTTAGATCCCATAGAGCGGGAAGCCTACGAAACCATTCATAAACACACCAGCTTTAACCCCCGCACTCAATTACAAGAGATAAGATTATGAGTGAGTTTAGTCTTTCCCAAGTTGTAGTTTCCCAACAGGGAGAGCAGCTTTATACTTTTGAATATGCAGCAATCGTTACCGAAACATCCACCAGTTTAGTAGAAAGTTTTGCTCAGTTGGGATTAATTGAACCCGTGGGAGTGATGCTACAACAGCGTGATATTGCTCGGATTGCTCAAATTCAACATTTGCGTCAGGATTTGGGATTGAATTTGGTCGGCGCTGCAATGGTTCTCGATATGGCGCAAGAAATCGCTCAGTTACGCGCCCAAAATCAAGCTTATGAGTTGTTGCTGGATTTTATGCACGCAGAGGCGCAGAGGCGCAGAGAGAAGGAAGATTAGGAGATTGTACCAAATCCGCCGCCGCCAGGGGTTTCAATGATGAAAACATCTCCAGGCTGCATTTGTACTGTGGCGGTACTGTTTAAATTCTCTTGGGTTCCATCTTGACGTTGTATCCAGTTGTGTCCGACTTGTCCTGGTTCCCCTCCATTTAATGCAAAGGGTGGAACTAAGCGATGGCTAGAGAGAATATTTGCTGTCATGGGTTCTAAAAACCGAATGCGGCGAATTACGCCATCACCACCGAAATGTTTACCTTGACCACCGCTATTAGGACGCAGACTAAAGCTTTCTACTAATACAGGATAGCGGGTTTCTAAAACTTCGGGGTCAGTTAATCGAGAGTTGGTCATGTGGGTATGGACTGCATCAGTACCATCAAAATTAACTCCTGCGCCAGAACCACCGCAGATGGTTTCATAATATTGATAACGCTGATTTCCAAACGTAAAATTATTCATTGTTCCCTGGGAACCAGCCATGACACCCAACGCACCATATAAAGCATCGACAATGGTTTGAGAGGTTTCCACATTACCTGCTACGACTGCGGCCGGGTATATTGGGTTAAGCATACAGCCAATTGGCACAATTATTTCTAAAGGGTTAAGACAGCCAGCATTCAGGGGAATATTATCATCAACCAAAGTCCGGAAGACATATAAAACTGCTGCTTGAGTTACGGCTTTGGGAGCATTAAAGTTACTATTTAGCTGTGGAGATGTGCCAGTAAAATCAATGATAGCACTGCGATTTTCTCGATTAATTGTGACTGTAACTTTAATTTTTGCCCCATTATCCATTGCATAAGTAAATGAACCATCTTTGAGTAGATTTATCGCTCGCCTCACTGATGCTTCGGCATTATCTTGCACGAATTTCATATAAGACTGCACTGTCTCAATGCCGTATTGAGTAACCATTTTTCGGAGTTCTTGCACTCCTCTAGAATTAGCAGCAATTTGGGCTTTGAAATCAGCAATATTTTGGTCAGGGTTACGCGCCGGATAGGGATGATTTGCGAGGATTTCTCGTACTGGAATTTCCTGAAATTTTCCCTGTTCAACTAAGAGGAAGTTATCAAATAAAATTCCTTCTTCTTCTACTGTGGTGCTGTGGGGAGGCATGGAACCGGGCGTAATCCCACCAATATCGGCTTGGTGTCCACGAGAAGCCACGTAAAAGAGGGGAATTGAGGTGTGAGTATCTTCGAGGAAAACGGGGGTAATAGCTGTAACATCTGGAAGGTGCGTTCCGCCGTTATAAGGATTATTTGATAGGTAAACATTTCCGGGTTTAATGGTGTCGCCTTTATCGTTAATTAAGCTGCGGACACTTTCACTCATTGAGCCTAAATGTACGGGAATATGGGGGGCGTTGGCTACTAATAATCCCGAAGTATCAAAGATGGCGCAAGAGAAATCGAGGCGTTCTTTAATGTTTACCGATGCGGCTGTGTTTTGCAGCACGATTCCCATTTGTTCGGCGATAAATTGATAGAGATTTTTGAATATTTCTAGGCGAACTGGGTCGGGTTGATGTGTTGTGTACATTTTTTTAATCCTATTTATAAAACCACAGAGATGCAGAGAAAGCAGAGAGAATTTAGATGACTGGGTTTAAGTTGTCTTCTGAGCAAGGATAATGAGAAACCAAGGTTTTTGAGAGAGTTTTTCATAATCTTGCGGGTAAAGTTGTTTGCACTCCTCGGTGGGACGTGGTTCAACAATTTGTTTGATGACAAATCCTGCACTCTTTAATGCGGAAGTCATCGCACTTAATGGACGGCGGTAAAAGCGCACGCTTACAGGTGTGTTACCATAGCCTTGCCAAGAATCTTCTAATAAATCTGTGGCAAAATAATCAGCTTTTTCAAACAATTGGAAATCCATAAAAGGATGATGTGTGGAAAACAAAAATAATCCTTTAGGTGATAGAATGCGGTGAAATTCTTGGAAAACTTGTTCCCAATCTCTTAAATAGTGGAGAGTTAATGAGCTTAAAATGAGATCAAACGAATTATTATTTAAAAAAGTCAGGGGTTGATTCAAGTCAGCTTGGTAAACTTCTCCCCGGTCTTTGAGTCTTTCTTGGGTCAATTTTACCATTTTATTGCTAATATCAATAGATACAACTTCAGCACCATGATTAATCAACCATTCAGAATAAATTCCGCCTGCACAACCAGCATCTAATACACGCTTAAATTTGATATGGGATAAAAGAGAGAACATGGCTGGTCTTTCGTAGTAAGCGTTGTGGGAATTGGATTCTGTACGCTTTACATAAGCTTCTGCAAAGGCTTCGTAGTCGTTAAAATGCATAGATTCCTGCTGTTCTAGACTCATATTCAATCTCATCCTTTATTTGTATTTGATTTGGGATAGCTTTTAAATGGCTTGGCTAAAAGACTTTTAATGATATGTGGTACAAGTGTGAAACCTGGAATAAAAACAATACCCAGTTGTTGCATTAATCCTAGTGCGTCTCCTTGTCCCCAATGCTCTACAATTTTGCCGTTTTCAACGCGGTCAATGTGCATGATGGATAACTGGATTTGTTTACCTGTTGGTGGAATACCCTGAAAGTTACCCAGATGTGTAGCTGTGAATGTCCCACAAGTAACGATTTTATCTTCTTCAACAATCACCTGATCAAATTTGTGTTCACTATTGGTAAAGGCTAAGTAGAAAGCCATACCAAATTCTTTAAAACCTTCGCCATTGAGGGGTTCAGCGACACCAGCCATGTGAGCTACAAAATTTGAGGCGAGAAGTGCGAATGCTTTGTCAATATTTCGATTGTCGAAAGCTTGATAAAACTCAAGAACTATGGCTTTATTTTCCTGGGGTAACATTTATTTTATATAGGACTACTATTTGATTTTTGTTGGCGTAGCCTGCGCTTTGCGCTTACAGACACGTAGGGTGTGTTAGCGGGGAGATTACGGCACTAAAGCCTTAATAATGGTGCGTTACTGACTTCATCCTAACGCACCTTACAATACTTAATTTTTTCATAAATCAAACCGGATTCCTATATTTAGGTTTATTACCAGTGAATTGGCATAATCATTGCTAAAGTTTTCAGAGGATATTTGAAAAGTTTTATTGTAGGTAGATGCGCTAAACTATGATTAGGAACGCTGTAAAATTAAATGATTGCGTTCAGTTAATCTGGCTTGCCAATTTGGTTCAACTATAATTGTGCTAATTTTTTCTACGATAATCGCAGAACCATTAATACTATCTCCTGGTTGTAAATCTTCTCGCCGATAAACGGGTGTATGATGCCATTGGTTATCTGTAAACATTCTGACTGTTTCCACAGGTTTTGGTGCTTCGTCTCTGGGACGGATACGAGTAATTAAAGGTTCTTCAGGTGTATCCATTTCCTGAATTACTTCTACTGAGACAGATTCGATAATTAAGGTTTTGTCTTGTTGCATAAAACCGTAGCGAGTTTTATGTTCAAGCTCAAATTCTTGTCGCATTATCGCTATATCTGAAGCAAAATTAATATTTAAGGTTGAGTTAGTACCTGCATATTTTAAATTAACTTTCTGCACTACTAACTCTTCACCATTTACACCGTCTGAAGTTAATTCATTTCTCGCTTGAGTTTCTAATGTTGCCATTAGTGGCTGTAATTGCGGGATTAATTCTGGGTTTAAAGGCTGTTCTACTCCTGCTTCTCTAATTGATCTAATATCAGCTAATCCCATTCCATAGGCAGATAAAACCCCAGCGTAAGGGTGCAAAAATATCTTTTTCATCCCCAATATATCGGCAATTAAACAAGCAACTTGCGCTCCAGCACCGCCAAAGCAACAAAGGGTATATTGACTAACATCATAGCCTCGTTGTAGACTGATTTTTTTAATGGCATTTGCCATATTTTCAACTGCGATCGCCATAAATCCAGCCGCTACTTGTTCTGGTGTACGATGATTGTCTGTGACATCGGCAATTTCTTGGGCTAACTGGGTAAATTTCTCAATCACAATCTCTCGATCTAAAGGCAAATTACCATCTAAGCCAAAGACAGAGGGAAAATATTGCGGGTGTATTTTGCCTAACATCACATTGGCATCTGTAACTGCTAATTTACCACCTCTGCGGTAACAAGCCGGCCCAGGATTTGAACCCGCAGATTCAGGTCCGACACGATAACTAGAACCATCAAAAAATAAAATTGAACCACCACCAGCCGCTATGGTATTAATTGCTAATACAGGAACTCGCATTCGCGCCCCAGCAATTTCCGAATCTAATTGGCGTTCATATTCTCCTTTAAAGTGGGCAACATCTGTACTGGTTCCGCCCATATCAAAGGTAATTACTAACTGGAAATCTGCTCTTTGACTGGTTTGAACTGCGCCGACTATCCCCCCAGCCGGGCCACTTAAAATACTATCTTTACCTTGAAATTGTGGGGCTGCTACTAATCCGCCGTCAGATTTCATAAACATTAATTTGACTGCGGGTAACTGACTAGAAATTTGGTTAACGTAGCGGCGCAAAATTGGTGTTAAATAAGCATCTACAACTGTTGTATCGCCCCGGCTGACTATTTTCATTAAGGGACTAACTTGATGAGATATAGATATCTGCGTAAATCCGATTTCTTGGGCAATTTGGGCTACTTGTTGTTCGTGGTGGGGGTAGCGATCGCTATGCATGAAAACTATGGCACAACTGCGGATGCCTGCGTGGTAAACTGTCTGTAAATCGTTTTTGACTTGTAAAATATTTACAGGCGTTAACTCCTCACCGTGGGCATCATAGCGTTCATCTACCTCAATCACCTGTTCGTACAGCATCGTGGGTAGTACGATATGACGGGCAAAGATATCAGGACGATTCTGGTAGCCAATGCGTAGGGCATCTTTAAAGCCTTTGGTAATGAGAAGAACGACGCGATCGCCTTTTCTTTCTAAGAGGGCATTGGTGGCTACTGTAGTCCCCATTTTGACCACTTCTATGGCTGCTGTGGGAATGGGTTCATTACCTGTCAGACTCATGATATCCCGAATACCTTGAATAGCTGCGTCTTGATATTGTTCAGGATTCTCGGAAAGTAGTTTGTAGACTATCACCCATTGCTGTTCAGGAATCGGCACAATTAAAAAACGCTCAGGATGTCTGGATAGTTTATCAATAATTATCTGCTCATCCGTGACAGCAACTATATCTGTGAATGTACCGCCGCGGTCAGCAAAAAATTTGAGCATTTTTCATTTCCTCAAAATAATCGAACTTTAAATGGGAATACTGAAATTAGGGCGTTGCTGAATCAAAGTATGAAATGCCAAAATGACCTTTCTTCTTCTTCGTACCTTTGCGCCTTTGCGTGTTAGCACAGCGGGACGTAGCCCAACAAATTCATATTTGAAATCAGCAACGCCTAAATATTTATAAGAAAACTATCAATATTATACTGAGGGTAAAAGCAAACAACAAGGCATATGCAAATTGGCGACTAAAATATCCTATAGCAGCAATCAAGGCAATAGCCAGTATACCAATGCCAATGTACTGCTCGCGTTGCCAGCCTTTAGCAATGAGCGAATCTTGCTGAATCGGGTCAGAGGAGGGAATTTCTTGAATTGTACTGGGTAATGGTTTTTTAGATTGTGAAATCATAAAATATACCTGAAGTTAATTATGAAAGTACGAAGATACAAAATAGGTGATACCGCAGAAATTATCCAGTTGTTCTATGACACTATTCATGAAGTGAATATTCGAGATTATACTCAAGAACAAATTGATGCTTGGACATCAGTAAATATGGATGTTGAAGTTTGGATGAACAGCTTAAAAAGTAAGTTTACTTATATAGCGGAAAAGGATAATAAAATTCTGGGTTTTGGGGAATTAGAGGCAAATGGACATATTGACCGCTTTTATTGCCATAAAGATTTTCAAGGTCAAGGAGTTGGTACTAAAATCTTAGAACAAATTGAAGTAACAGCGAGAAATTTAGAAATTAAAAAGTTATTTGTTGAAGCTAGTATTACAGCCAAGCCTTTTTTTGCTAGGAAGAATTTTATGGTTGTAAAACAACAAGAAATAGAACGCAGTGGGCAAAAATTAATAAATTTTGTTATGGAAAAAGTTTTATCTAATGGCTGAATTGCTGTGCAGTCGAAGCTTTTTAAGCCATTCATCCCAATTATTTGTGAAGCTGCATATTATTTTGACCCCACCCCTAA
This sequence comes from Nodularia sp. LEGE 04288, assembly GCF_963896525.1. Classification (NCBI taxonomy): domain Bacteria; kingdom Bacillati; phylum Cyanobacteriota; class Cyanophyceae; order Nostocales; family Nodulariaceae; genus Nodularia; species Nodularia sp. LEGE 04288. Next base: position 8,825 of record NZ_CAWQOY010000022.1, on the reverse strand, counting down.
CCCCTCCCCGCAAGCGAGGAGGGGAACTGGATTTTCGTTTCAATACTGTTTTTAGGACGGAAAACTCGCTCTAGGCCAATTTGTGTGTACACCGTAGGCAAACGAGGAGGGGAACTGGATTTTCGTTTCAATGGGGAACTGGATTTCTGGTTAAATTCTACTTATGCATCTTTATATTAAATTGGGATCAACATAATTCTAACTCTTTAATTATCTGAAAATATTGTTGATCAACAATACATAAATACTGATATGGGTTTTATATACCCTGAGAAAGAAAGGGTAGTTATTCCATTAGAAAGAAGTTATTACGCCTCCTACTCTCTAAAGTAAACCCAGGAAGAATGAAATAAATTTTTTGAGCAATCTTTGTTAGTTAGTAGTTACCACCCATAACAAAATTAAACGTTAAAAAATCAACAAAATCATCTGGATTTGGGAATAGAGCATAGTGGTAATTTTTACGGAGAAATAGCTCAAGTTAGCCAAAAATTTGGATTTTGATTGAGGAAAAGTATTATGACCACACAAGAGCAACTACACCGATGGCATGAATTAGCGCAACAGTTACGTGTCGATAGTATTCGCACTACTACCGTTGCGGGTTCGGGTCATCCTACCTCGTCTATGTCGCCGGCTGATTTGATGGCGGTTTTACTCTCTAAATATCTGCACTATGATTTTGACAATCCAGATAATCCCAATAACGATCGCTTGATTTTCTCTAAAGGTCATGCTGCACCTCTACTGTATAGTATGTATAAGGCAGCCGGGGTAATCAATGATGACGAATTGCGATCGCTACGGCATTTTGGTAGTCGTTTAGAAGGTCATCCCACACCGCTTTTACCTTGGGTTGATGTCGCCACTGGTTCTCTAGGACAAGGATTACCCATTGGTGTAGGTATAGCTTTAGCAGGTAAATATTTAGACCAATTACCTTATCATACCTGGGTGTTACTAGGTGATAGTGAAACCGCTGAAGGCTCAGTTTGGGAAGCTTTTGATCATGCTGCACACTATACCCTAGATAATTTAATTGCGATTATTGATGTGAATCGCCTCGGTCAACGGGGTCAGACTGAATTGGGTTGGAATACACAAGCTTATGCTAACCGTGCGAGAGCCTTTGGTTGGCAAGCCATTGAAATTGACGGTCATGATTTAACCGAGATTGATCAAGCATACAGCGCGGCTGTGACTGTGAACGATCGCCCCACAGTAATTATCGCCCGGACGAAGAAGGGTAAAGGTGTCGCTTCCCTCGAAGATTTAGGCGGTTGGCATGGTAAAGCGCTGGAATCTGATGATGCGAAACGAGCAATTTCTGAGTTAGGTGGTGAAAGACAGATGATAATTTCAGTGGATACACCAGAAGCACAAGGACAACCAGCCAGCATCGGTAATCCTCAACCATTGCAACTTCCCAAATATGACAAAGGTGCAAAAGTCGCCACACGACGAGCTTATGGTGATGCTTTGGTCGCATTAGGCGCTGCACAACCCAATGTCATTGCTCTTGATGCCGAGGTGAGTAATTCCACTTACGCCGAAGATTTCGCCGAAGCATACCCAGAGCGCTACTTTGAGATGTACATTGCCGAACAGCAAATGGTCGCAGCTGCGGTGGGTTTACAGGTGCGAGAATACAAACCCTTTGCTTCTACCTTCGCGGCTTTCCTGACTCGTGCTTACGACTTTATCCGCATGGCGGCTGTGTCTCGTGCGAATATTAAATTAGTGGGTTCCCATGCGGGGGTATCCATTGGTCAGGATGGTGCTTCACAGATGGCTTTAGAAGATTTAGCCGCATTTCGATCTGTGTGGAGTAGTACGGTACTTTATCCCAGTGATGCCAATCAGACAGCCAAATTAGTTGCCCAAATGAGCGATCGCAATGGTATTGTCTATCTTCGCACAACACGGGAAAAAACACCGATTATCTATGAACCTCATGAAGAATTTCCCATTGGTGGTAGCAAGATAATTCGCAGTTCTGACCGAGATCAAGCAACGGTGATTGGTGCAGGTATCACTCTGCATGAAGCAATTAAGGCTTACGACCGACTGAAAAACGAAGGGATTACAGTCCGGGTTATCGATACTTACTCAGTCAAACCCATTGATGTGCAGACATTGCATCAAGCCGCACGGAATACCAAAGGTAATTTAATCGTTGTGGAAGACCACTGGATTGAAGGCGGACTCGGTGCGGCTGTCCTGGATGCCTTTGCAGGTACTAACAATACTCCCATTTATGATGGCCCCCAACTGCGATTAATTAAATTAGCGGTACGAGATATGCCGAGTTCAGGGACACCAGAAGAATTACTTCATGCTGCCAAAATTGATGCTGAGGCCATTGTGGAAGCTGTGAAATCCCAAGTCAGACAGCCGGTAGGAGTATAAACATTAATGTCTAATTCTTTCCTCTGGTAGGAGTTAACAGTAAAAGCCACAGTTACCGTAGAAACTACTATAACCAGGAGTTAAGACAATGCCTGATAAATATCATACTGGAACTAAGGACGAACACTTTAATTTAATCAGCGTATTATACCACGCCCTACAAAGTGCAGCTTGCTGTGAAACCTATCTTAACGATGCCCAACAAGCAGGCGATCGCGATTTGACCCAATTCTTCCAAGATGTGAAAAGCCAAAACCAGAATTTAGCAGAGAGAGCAAAGCAGCTATTAGCACAGCGGACTGAGCAGCTTGTAGCGCATTAGGTGAAGGTTTTAGACATATTGTGGGGTGGGCATCCTGCCCGCCTTCTTGGTTGAATCATATCGGGTTCCTGTCGCCGTGGGTTCCATTGCAGATATCACCTTTGTCACCGAAAGACCAACCACTGTAAAAGAAATCAACAACATTTTTAGAAAAGAAACCAACAGCCAAAGATACCAAGACATTTTAGGAGTTTCCCAAGACCCCATAGTTTCATCTGATATTATCCAAGACCCTCGCGCCTCCATTGTCGATTTAAGCATGACTCAAGTTGTCGATGGCGACTTAGTAAAAGTCATGAGTTGGTATGACAACGAATGGGGTTACGCCTGTCAGATGGTTCGACAAGCCCAACATATGGCGAAAATCTCTCGACCTCTGCAAACTGTTGAAACGAACCGCATTGGCGCTAGCCTCTCCCTTTGGGAGAAGACGCAAAGTACACGAAGGAAGAGAAGAAAGGAAACTCTGCGTATCTACCCTGCGGGAACGCCTAACGGCGAATGCGTTGAAAAAAACCATTTTAATGGTAAATGCTTATGAAAATCAGCGCCAGGTAGCCGCGAAAAGAATTTAATGTCTATGAAAAGATATAGATTAACCGTAGGGCTAACGCACCCTACTAAGGTGGGAAACTATTCAGAGTTTGACGATGAATTGTATTTGGTGCAATGGATGAGGTGATGATTTATTTTAAAGCAGTCTCTTCTGGCTTTTGATATAGCATTTGTCCTGACTTTAATTCCGAAGCAATTTGCTGACGACTATTAATGAAAGTGTACTGTTCGTTAAAGCTACCGGGAGGACGCTCTCCAATAATGTATTGACGCACTGGTATATCCGGACTATTAACAACAACACGATCAGAAACACGTACTGTTGTATCTGGTGCATTGGGATTTTCTTCTTCAAGTTGAGAAACCACCCAAAGCTCATTGTTTAGGGCATATATACCTTGAATGTCCAGATTGTAACCACTCGAAGGAACCTCAATTTCAGTTGTTATAGTCCGCTCTTTCCGGTCTGCTCCGGGTACATCAACATCAATATAAGGAACTTCAACGGTTTGTTCTTCCTGTATGACAATTACCTTGGGTACTGTAACCGTGCGCTTTGCGACTCCGACCTTCACATCGGGTCCTTGAATATCATATTGTGGTAGCCTTCCGGGTTCTACATTCACATCAGGTAAGCGACCTGCCTGTTCTCGCTCTACTTGACAGGATGCCAAAGGAAGGAGAAGCACAATTAAAGATAAAGGAATGATTTTTTGTAAGGTTAAAGGTTTTGATTGCATAATATATCTAAACACCAAAAAAAGCTATCACTTCGTTATTTTCTGATAAAATAGTGCTAATTTGAATCTATCTACAGACCAATATCTATATCTATCTCAGTAGAGGTTTTGAGGATAAATTCACAAGTACCAGCGAAACAACAGCGTCATACGTCCGATTAAATGCTCCTGCAAGGAACGATGGCGTAAATCCCTGTTGCTCACCAGCCGACTCTTTGCAAAAGCGTCCAGAAAAAATTGCTCCATCTGCTCGAACAAATAGCGATCGCTTGTGGAAATATTTAACTCGTCATTATGAAATAAGCTCCGGGAGTCAAGATTAGCACTACCCAAACTCACCCAATCATCATCTATTAATAAGCACTTGGCGTGCATCATGCTAGGCTGATATTCATAGATTTCGATGCCCGCTTTTAACAGTTTTGGGTACAATCGCCGAGAAGCATAGCGGACTGGCGGTTTATCATTATGCACTCCCATTGTCAGAATTTTGACATCAATTCCTCTAGCTTTTGCTTGCTGTAATATTTTGCGGGAATTGGGATTAGGTAAAAAATAGGGGCTAGCGATCCAAATCCGCTTTCTCGCCGCTTGTAGTAATGATTCAAACAGAGCGCGAATTCCCGAATCTTTCTGAGTGGGATCTTCTCCCTTGGTAATTAACAAGGTTTCCTCTTGTTCGTGAGGCTGAGAACTACTTGCAGAGTTCCAATCTAATGAACCACCCGTGTCTAGCCAGTGTTGGAGAAAAATACCTTGGAAACGAGCAACTAAGGAACCTCGAAAACAAACCTCATAATCTAACCAAGGTTGGTTATTTTCAGTTTCCTCCTTTCCATCCCACAAGTCAGAAACTCCAGCGCCCCCAATCAGGACAATTTCTCCGTCTACTATTAATAACTTACGATGGTTGCGTCTGAGGTTAGCGGCGGGATCTTTCCAAGTGAAAGGATTGAACAGCAGCACTTCCACCCCTGCGGCTTTGAGTTTATTCCAATATTCTTTGGGTATAGTTTTTGCGCCATAGGTATCTGCAATTACTTGAACGGTAACACCTGCTTGGGCTTTTTTTATTAAAGCTTGAGCAAAATCATCAGAACGTTTTCCGGGGGTGATAATAAAAGTTTCAAACTGAATGGATTGAGAAGCACTATTGATTACTTCCAGTCGCGCCGCAAAAATATCTGTCGCTTCCCGAAAAAATCCGGTACTTTTACCCTGAGTGATAAAGGAATCTGACAGACTAGCTATGGTGACAGGAAAGTTAGCTGTGGTTGGTGAGGGTAAATTTTTAATTTTGTAAAAAGTTCGAGACCGGAATAACCCTCGGAAATAGAGAACTATTAAGGTAACGAGAATGAGTAGGCTAACAGGAAAAATTATCCACACAAATGTTTGGCTCATGGCTCGTTTTGCCTCATTTTTATGTTTACAGGAGCGGAAATCTTCTAGGTATTTATTTGTTTCTCATGTTCTGAGAATCTCGGAAAAAACAGAAAATACCTGATCTGGTTTCACCTCATCCAGCAAATCTCGAATTTGGTTATCGCTGAAAATTTGACTTACACCAAATAGGCTTTGAACATTTTAACCTATCAACTTATTCCAAATAAAAAAATATCCCCAAATTTATTGTGGAGCGGGCATACTTCTCTACGAGACGCTACGCGAACGACAAGCTCAGTACAAGTCTTGCCCGCTAATCATAAAGGACTGGAGTTTTATTAAAAAATCAGGTGCGTTTACCGTGCCTAAATTTGGGAATTTAAACCTTGCGAAACCAAGAAAATAGAGGCAGTGGTTTTCCCGAATGGTTATAACTATTTCTTATGCTAAGTCCTTCTAAATTAGACTAAAAAGGTCTATTTGGGCGTTATGTATAATTTTCTGAGGAATATATGACAAAAATAGCTGTATATTAGATTTTACGTGATAATGTAAGCGTTAAAGATAACTATTATCGCCACTACAAATTATTTAGGATTAACTATGGAACCTATTACTCTTATTATTACTGCACTGGTGGCTGGAGCGGCAAAAGCTGCTGGTGATGCAGCCCCAGATGTTTATAATGGCTTGAAAGCTTTGATTAAGCGTAAGTTTGAAAGTGAACCAAAAGCGCAAATGGTTCTGGAGGAACACGAAAAAGACCCAGAAACCTATGAAGCACCACTAAAAAAGAAATTAGCTGAAGCTGGTGCTGATCAAGATGAGGAAATTATTAAAGCTGCTCAGGAATTGTTGAAACAGGTAGAACCTGAAGAGTCTGCATCTGGTAAGTATAACACAGTGTTTCAAGGAGAAGTGAAAGGCGCTCAAATCGGCGATCGCAACACACAAACAAATACATTTAGCTAAAAGCCACTGGAGAATCTGAATGGCTGAAGATAGTTCTAAATACAATCTGGAATTTCAAGACCAAGCCAAGGGTGTTGCGGTTGGTGATGGCAATATTATCTCCAATTATTTCTACTATAGAGAAGAGGTAGTAACTGCATCTGTTGATGTTGCTGATGACAATCTCCTCTGTCCTTATCGGGGTTTGTTTCACTTTGGCCCCAATGATGCTGAGGTTTTCTTTGGACGGGAAATATTTATTGAAGAACTCTATAGTGCAACTAAAATCCGTAATTTTATTCCGGTGCTAGGTGCGTCAGGAAGTGGTAAATCTTCGGTGGTCTTAGCTGGACTTGTCCCTAAGTTACAAAAAGAGGGTCATTGGCAATTTACTCATTTTCGTCCTGGTTCTGACAAAGATCCATTTTATGCGTTAGCTGAGGCACTGGTTCCACTTTACAGAGCAGAGATAGATTCTACTGATAAAATAACTCAGGCTGGTAAGCTGGCTGAATCTCTTAAAGACGGAACAACGCCACTTTCTCGTATATTTAGCTCTATTCAACGCAATCATCCGCATCATCGAGTGCTACTGATTGCTGACCAATTTGAAGAAATTTATACTCTTTTTCACGATGAGGAAATTCGCCGCAAGTTTCTTGACTGCTTATTAGCTGGTCTAGGAACTACTACTTCCCTGTCTGCATCGCCTATGGTATTGGTAACAACGATGCGGGCGGATTTTTTGGCAAATGCTCTCTCCTATCGTCCCCTTGCTGATGTCTTGCAAAATGCTGATGTGAAACTGGGACCGATGAATCGAGAGGAACTAACAGAAGTCATAGAAAAACCTGCTGAAAAGTTGGGCGTAACATTTGAGGCGGGACTGGTAGAACGCATTCTCCAGGATGTGGAAGAGCAACCGGGAAATTTACCTTTGCTAGAGTTTGCTTTGACAGAGTTGTGGAATCAGCGCACAGGTAAACAATTAACTCACAAAAGTTATGAAGAAATTGGTCAGGTAAAAGGTGCGTTAGCTCGCCATGCTGATCAAAAATATGGCAACTTGACAGATGAGGAGAAAGAAAAAGTCCGGCGCATTTTTATTCAATTGGTGCGTCCAGGTGAGGGAACAGAGGATACACGACGCATTGCGTTGAAAGCGGAATTGGGGGAGCAAAGTTGGTCTTTGGTCAAACAACTAGCTGATGCGCGGTTGGTCGTGACAAGTAACAATCTGACCAGTCAAGAAACGGTGGAGGTAGTCCATGAAGCTCTGATTCGTAATTGGGGAGAACTGCGACAATGGATGAATACAAACCGCGTTTTTAGAGCTTGGCAAGAACGACTGCGGTCAGCAAAGGGACAATGGGAAGCAACGAAGCAAGATTCTGGTTCATTGTTGCGGGGTGCAGCGTTAGCAGAAGCAGAAGAAAAACTCAAGGAACGCCCAGAAGACTTAATTGATGAGAAAGAATTTATCGAGCAGAGTATTAAAGACCGCGATTTGATCAAGAGGCGCGGAATCATAGCTAGGTGGGGGATTGTGGTGAGTTCCCTGGTGGCGGTGGTAATTAGCGGTGGATTGGGTTTGACGGCTTGGAATCAGAAAAACCAATCGGAACTCAATCAAGCTGAATCCCTTGGTCGATATTCTTTTTCTCTATTTAATGAACATAAAGAATTGGAGGCTTTTGTTGAAGCAATCAAGGCCGGTAAAATTTTGCAAAGCCAACGGACAACTAACCCAGAGGTGATGAAAGCCTTGCAGCAAGTTATTTCTCAAGGAAGTGAACGCAACCGCTTGGCAGGGCATGAGGAATCGGTCAGGAGCGCCAGTTTTAGCCCCGACGGCAAGACTTTGGCTTCTGGTAGTGATGACAAGACGATCAAACTCTGGGATGTAGAGACAGGAACCGAAATCCGCACCCTGAAGGGGCATGAGGAATCGGTCTATAGCGTCAGTTTTAGCCCCGACGGCAAGACTTTGGCTTCTGGTAGTGAAGACAAGACGATCAAACTCTGGAATCTAGAGACAGGAACCGAAATCCGCACCCTGAAGGGGCATGAGTCTCCGGTCTATAGCGTCAGTTTGAGCCAAGACGGCAAGACTTTGGCTTCTGGTAGTTAAGACAAGACGATCAAACTCTGGAATCTAGAGACAGGAACCGAAATCCGCACCCTGAAGGGGCATGAGTCTCCGGTCTTGAGCGTCAGTTTGAGCCAAGACGGCAAGACTTTGGCTTCTGGTAGTTATGACAAGACGATCAAACTCTGGAATCTAGAGACAGGAACCGAAATCCGCACCCTGAAGGGGCATGAGTCTCCGGTCTATAGCGTCAGTTTGAGCCAAGACGGCAAGACTTTGGCTTCTGGTAGTGAAGACAAGACGATCAAACTCTGGAATCTAGAGACAGGAACCGAAATCCGCACCCTGAAGGGGCATGAGTCTCCGGTCTTGA